>JBAUXQ010000215.1:0-1656 GCA_049584355.1 Roseiarcus sp.
ACCCGGAGGCGGTGGCGCTGATCACCGATTTTGTCGTCGAGGGCGCGCGCGACGGGCGCAGCGTCGCCGAGCTGATGGAGGCGGGGGCGCATGTGGTGCGCGCCGAGCAGGTGATGGACGGGATCGCCTCGATGATCCATGACATCCAGGTCGAGGCGACCTTTCCCGACGGCACGAAGCTGGTCACCGTGCACCATCCGATCCGCGGCGCGGCCGACAAACTGATCCCCGGCGAAGCGCTGACCGAGCCCGGCGACATCCTAATGAACGAGGGGCGCGAAACGGTCACGATCGACGTCGCCAATTCCGGCGACCGGCCGATCCAGGTCGGCTCGCACTATCATTTCTTCGAGACCAACCCGGCGCTCAAGTTCGATCGCAGGCAAGCGAAGGGCTTCCGGCTCGACATCCCGGCCGGGACCGCGATTCGCTTCGAGCCCGGCCAAAGCCGCATCGTGCGCCTGGTCGCCATCGCCGGGAAACGCGAGGTCTACGGCTTCCGCCAGGAGGTGATGGGAAAGGTGTAAGAGGAGCGTGCTTGCATTACATTGACGACCGCCTTACTTTGGCAAGAGGTAAGGAATGACGGAGGGCTCGTGACCATCAAACAAGCGACGGTTGAGCACGACTTCGGCGAAGCGACCGTTACCAGCAAAGGCCAAATCACGGTGCCAAATGACTTGCGCAAGGCGCTCGACATTTCGCCTGGAGACCGGCTGCGGTTCGTGCGGACAAAGGACGGTTCGGTCCGGCTAGAGGCCCGAAAGCGGCGCCGCATCGTCGATTTTGCGCGCGCCAACGCTTTCCGGGCCGGCGAGGCGGGCCTCGATCTCGATAAGACGATCGACGAAGCCATCACGATCGCGATGGAGGAACGCGACCGAAGAAGCCGTGGCGGATGATCGGCCTCGACACCAACGTTCTGCTGCGCCTGTTCGTCGAAGACGATCCTGCGCAAAGCGACCGAGCGCGTCGCTTTGTCAACGCCGCGGCGGCGGACGAACCCTGCATTGTCAACCCGGTGGTGCTCGCCGAGTTCGCTTGGACGCTTGCCCGAAACTTTAAGATAAAGCGGCGCGAAGTGGCTCGTCTGATCGAGGGAGTCCTTTCGATGGACGACCTTGAAGTCCCGTTCCGCCACGCCGCGGAGGGCGCGCTTGACGCCTACCGCGGCGGAAAGGCCGATTTTCCAGACTATCTTCTGGCCGCGATCAATCTCGAACTCGGCTGCGCCTCGACCGCGACATTCGATCGCGCGGCTCTCGACTCCCCTGCCTTCTCCTCCGTGCCGTGAGCCTCACATGCCCCCTTCCCGCAATTCCCTTCCCCCGACCTCGCTGCCTCGCGCCCATTACGCCGAGATGTTCGGGCCGACCAAGGGCGACCGGCTGCGCCTCGCCGACACCGAGCTCGTCATCGAGGTCGAGAAGGATTTCACCACCTATGGCGAGGAGGTGAAGTTCGGCGGCGGCAAGGTCATCCGCGACGGCATGGGTCAGGCGCAGACCACGCGCGCGAGAGGCGCAGTGGATACGGTCATCACCAACGCCGTCATCCTCGATCATTGGGGGATCGTGAAGGCCGACGTGGGCCTCAAGGACGGGCTCATCCATAGCATCGGCAAGGCCGGCAATCCGGACATCCAGCCGGGCGTCA
>JBAUXQ010000216.1:0-9695 GCA_049584355.1 Roseiarcus sp.
GGCCGGCGACGGCAACCATTATTCGGCCAGCGTCGTCTCTTCAGCCTTCAGGGGCGTGAACAAGGTGAAGCAGCACCAGATGGTTTACGCCGCGCTCAAGGGGAAGATGGGCGGCGAATTGCACGCGCTCGCGCTCACGACGTCGGAAGGATAGGCCGAACCGTCTTTGCGAGAAGCCAAGGGGCGTCTTCGACGCCCGATGGCTCGCTTGTCGGATGGCGAAGCGTCAGGCGGCGGAGGCTCAAATGTGCAGCGGCCGTCCGAGCGCGCTCAGCGCGGCCTCGTGGAAGGCTTCGCCCAACGTCGGGTGGGCCTGGACCGTCAGCGCGATATCCTCAAGGCGAGCGCCCATCTCGAGCGCCAGGGAAAACGCGGACGAGAGTTCGGAGACGCCGGCGCCGACGGCGTGAATTCCCAGAACCACATTGTTGTCGGCGCGCGCGACGACGCGCACGAAGCCCTCGTCGTCCTGCAGCGTCATCGCCCGGCCATTGGCGCGGAAGGGAAACCGGCCGACGCGGATTTCGCCGTGCGCCGCCTTTGCGGCGTCGGGCGCGAGCCCGACGGCGACGATCTCCGGGTCGGTGAAGCAGATCGCGGGAATGGCGAGGCTGTCGAAGGCGCGCTTCTCGCCGGCGATGATCTCCGCCACCATCTCCCCTTGCGCCATCGCCCGGTGGGCGAGCATCGGCTCGCCGGTCACGTCGCCGATCGCCCAGACGTTGCGCATCGAAGTCGCGCATTGATCGTCGATGCGCACGAACGGGCCGCTCATCGTCAGATCGAGCTTCTCCAGGTCGAAGCCGCCGGTGCGGGCGCGTCTGCCGACGGCGACCAGCACCTTGTCGGCGGCGATCACCCGCTCCTTACCGTCCGCCTCCGCGACCTTCAGCGCGCCGTTGGCGAACGAAATCGCCTTCGCGCCGGCGAGCGTCTCGACGCCGAGGTCGGCGAGGCGCCGCGCGACCGGCTGGGTCAGCTCCTGATCGTAGAGCGGCAGGATTTTGGCCAGCGCCTCGACGATCGTGACCCGCGAGCCGAGCTTGGCGAAAGCGATGCCGAGCTCGAGCCCGATATAGCCGGCGCCGACGACGGCGAACGATCCTGGAACCTCGGTCAGCGCCAGCGATTCGGTCGAAGACAGGACGTCGCCGCCGAATGGCAGCGCCGGCAATTCCGCCGGCTCCGAGCCGGTGGCGATGATAAGGTGCTCGGCCTCGATGCGGCTTTCGCCGGTGTCGGCGCGGGCGATCACGCTCTTGCCGTCGACGATCTGAGCCGAGCCCAGAACCGTGCGCACCTTCGCCTTCTTGAGCAGCGCGCCGACGCCGCCCGTGAGCCTGGCGACGATCGAATCCTTCCAGCCGATCGTCTTGGCGAAATCGAGCTCAGGGCGCCCGATCGAGAGCCCGAGCGCGTTCAGCGCCTGCGGCTCCCGCAGGGAGTGGGCCGCGTCGGCGGCGTGGATCAGCGCCTTCGAGGGGATGCAGCCGACGTTGAGGCAAGTTCCGCCAAGCCGGCCGGCTTCGACCAGGATCGTGTCGAGGCCGAGCTGGCCCGCTCGGATGGCCGCGACATAGCCGCCCGGACCGCCGCCGATGATGAGAACCTTGCAGCGAAGCTCGTTCATCCCTTGGCTCCCAAGCCATGCTGGTTGTCACCCCCGCGAACGCGGGGGTCCAGGCGCCGCCTCCAGTGAGAGTTCCACAACAGGCGCAGGCGCCGCTGGATACCCGCTTTAGCGGGTATGACACGTTCCACGCGTCAATCCTCGATGAAGATCGTCGCCGGGGCCTCGATCAGTTCGCGCAGGCGCTGAATGAAGGTCGCGGCGTCGTAGCCGTCGACCACCCGGTGATCGAACGACGACGACAGGTTCATCGTCTTGCGTGGAACGAAGCCGCTGTCGCGCCAGACCGGTCTGACGACAATCTTGTTGACGCCGATGATCGCCACTTCCGGCCGATTGACGACCGGGGTCGAGGCGATTCCGCCCAGCGCCCCGAGCGAGGTCAGCGTGATCGTCGAGCCGGTGAGCTCGTCGCGGGCGGCGACGCCCTGGCGCGCCGCTTCGCTCACGCGCCGCATTTCGCTCGCGCATTGGTAGAGGCCGAGCGTCTCGGCGTGGCGCACGACTGGAACCATGAGCCCGTTCGGCGTTTGCGTCGCCACGCCAAGATGGACCGCGCCGAAGCGCTCAATGACATCGTTATCGTCGTCATAGTGGGCATTGACTTGGGGGAATTCGGCGACCGCCTTGACGATCGCGAGCATGAGGAACGGCAGCAGGGTCAGTTTCGGGCGCGCCTCGGTCGCGCGGGCGTTGAGGGAAGCGCGCAATTCCTCGAGCGCGGTGACGTCGGTTTCCTCGATATAGGAAAAATGCGCGACGCGGCGGGAGGACTCGGCCATGTTGTGGGCGATACGCCGGCGCATGCCGACGACCTTGATGGTCTCGACCGCTTTATTGGCGGCCCTGCCCGGTCGTTTCGACGGCGCCTCGGGCGGGCGGGCGATGAAGGCGTCGAGATCGTCGTGGGTGATGCGTCCCGCCGGTCCGGAGCCGCGCACGAAACGGAGATCGACGCCTGCTTCGCGGGCCTTCAGGCGCACCGCGGGCGACGCGAGCGGCTTCTCGCCCGGCGGACGCGGCGGCGCAGCCTGCGTCTGAGGCGCCCGCAACGGCGCCGGAACGTCATGCTCTGGCGCTGTGCTCGGCGCCGCCTCGGCTCGTGGCACCGGGGCCGGCGCGACAGACTCCGGCCTGACGCTCGGCGTCGGCGCGGCCTCCTGCAGAGGCAAACGCGATTTTGGCGCGGCAGGAGCCGAGGAATCCGGCATTCCCGGCGCATCGATGCGAATGAGCTCGGAGCCGACTGCGAGCACGTCGCCGACCGCGCCGCCGAGCGCAAGCACGCTGCCCGCCACGGGAGTCGGGATTTCAACCGTCGCCTTGTCGGTCATCACCGCGGCGACGACCTGATCCTCCTGGACGAGATCGCCGACCTTGACCGCCCACTCGACGATTTCCGCTTCCGCGACTCCCTCGCCGACGTCGGGCATCTTGATCGAGCGCACGCCCATCTCAGGTCTCCATCGCTTTGACGAGCGCGCGCCCGACGCGGGCCGGACCGGGGAAATAGTCCCACTCCTCCGAGACCGGGTAGGGCGTGTCCCAGCCGGCGACGCGCTCGACCGGCGCCTCGAGCGCGTAGAAGCAGCGCTCCGTCACCTGCGCGGCGAGCTCGGCGCCGAAGCCGGAGGTCAGCGTCGCCTCATGCACGATCAGGCAGCGGCCGGTCTTCTCGACCGAGGCCTGGATTGCGTCGACGTCGAGCGGAAGGAGCGAACGCAGATCGATGATTTCCGCGTCGACCCCGGTCTCCTCGGCCGCCGCCTCCGCGACGTGGGTCATCGTGCCGTAGCAGAGCACGGTGACCCCTTTTCCCTCGCGCCGCACCGCCGCCTTGCCGAGCGGCACGACATAGCGCCCCGCCGGCACTTCGCTTAAGGGGTGCTTGGCCCACGGAACGGCGGGCTGGTCGGGATGGCCGGAGAACGGGCCGTTATAGAGCCGCTTCGGCTCGAGAAAGATGACCGGGTCATCGTCCTCGATCGACGCGATCAGCAGGCCCTTGGCGTCGTAGGGATTCGACGGAATGACGGTCTTGAGGCCGCTGACGTGGGTGAACAGCGCCTCCGGGCTCTGACTGTGGGTCTGCCCGCCATAGATGCCGCCGCCGCACGGCATGCGGATCACGATCGGCGCAAAGAACTCGCCGCCCGACCGGTAGCGGAGCCGCGCCGCCTCGGACACGATCTGGTCGTAGCCGGGATAGACATAGTCGGCGAACTGGATTTCAGCGACCGGCCGAAGCCCATAAGCGCCCATGCCGATCGCCACGCCGACGATTCCCGATTCGTTGATCGGGGCGTCGAAGCAGCGCGACTTGCCGTATTTGCGCTGCAACCCGTCGGTGCAGCGAAAGACGCCGCCGAAATAGCCGACATCCTCGCCGAACACCACAACGCGCTCGTCCTCGGCCATCTTGCAATCCATGGCGTCGCGGATCGCCTCGACCATCGACATTCGCGCCATGGCGCTAGACTCCAAGCTGCTGGCGCTGCT
Organism: Roseiarcus sp.; assembly: GCA_049584355.1. Taxonomy (GTDB): domain Bacteria; phylum Pseudomonadota; class Alphaproteobacteria; order Rhizobiales; family Beijerinckiaceae; genus Roseiarcus. The sequence goes on from JBAUXQ010000216.1 coordinate 4,130, forward strand.
CGCGCAAATGGCGCGGCATGTCCTTGTAGACCTGCTCGAACATCGTCGCCGCGCTCGGCTTCGGTCCGTCATGGAGCGTGCCGTGGCTTTCCGCCACTTTCGCCGCCTCGAGCACCTCCGCCTCGACCTCGGCCTGCATCTGCTTGTGGCGTTCCTCGCTCCAGGCGCCGATCCGGATGAGGTGGATCTTCAGCCGCTCGATCGGATCGCCCAGGGGCCAGGCGGCCCATTCGTCCTTGGGGCGGTATTTCGACGGGTCGTCCGAAGTCGAATGCGCGCCGGCGCGGTAGGTCACCCATTCGATCAGGGTCGGGCCCAAATTGGCGCGCGCCCGCTCGACCGCCCACAGCGAGGCCGCATAGACCGCAAGATAATCGTTGCCGTCGACGCGCAGCGACGGGATGGCGAAGCCGTGCGCGCGGGCGGCGAATTTCGCGCTCTCGCCGCCGGCGATCCCCTGATAGGACGAGATCGCCCATTGGTTGTTGACGACGTTGAGAATGACCGGCGGCCGGTAGACGGACGCGAACACCAGCGCGGAATGGAAGTCGCTCTCCGCCGTCGCCCCTTCGCCGATCCAGCCCGAGGCGATGCGGGTGTCGCCGGAGATCGCCGAGGCCATCGCCCAGCCGACCGCGTGCGGATATTGGGTGCCAAGATTGCCGGAGACGGTGAAGAATCCGGCCTCCTTGGCGGAATAGAGGCCGGGCAGCTGCCGGCCCTTGAGACGATCCTGTTCGTTGGCGAAGATCTGGCACATCATGTCGACGATCGGCCAGCCGTAGGCGATCAAGAGGCCTTGCTGGCGATAGGTTGGAAAGCACATGTCGCCCGGCTTGAGCGCCTTCCGGTGGGCGGTCGCGATCGCCTCCTCGCCGAGAGACTGGATGTAAAACGACGTCTTGCCCTGGCGCTGCGAGAGGAGCATGCGCGCGTCGAAGGCGCGGGTCAGCATCATGTCGCGCAGGCCCTTGCGCAGATCGTCGGGCGTCAGCGCCCCGGCCCACGGGCCGACGGCGTCGCCGTTGTCGTCGAGCACGCGGATCATCGTATAGGCGAAGTCGCGGATCTCGGACGGGTTGACGTCGATCGGCGGACGGGGAACCTCGCCGGCCTCGGCAATGCCGACATGGCTGAAATCGGGCCTGCCGCCGGGGCGCACGGTCGGCTCCGGCACGTGCAGGGAAAGGCGCGCGGCGCTGGTCATCGGGAACTCCTCAGCCGGCGCGGTTGGACGCCTTGGCGCCGATATTTGGCGATTTTAGCGCCTGGCGGGCGCCATTGTCATGGCCGACGAGAGGAATGTGGCGCGCCGTTGACATCGGCCCGCCCGCCCTCTTAAGAAGCGGCCGATGCCCAGGTGGCGGAATTGGTAGACGCACTGGTTTCAGGTACCAGCGGTGCAAGCCGTGAAGGTTCGAGTCCTTTCCTGGGCACCACTCGGTCGGATTCCAATTCGCGTAAGTCCGCGAGCTCTCATCTGCGCTGCACGGTTGGCTACGGCTCACCGCCGGGCGAGCCTTGTTTCTGCCGGACCTCGCCAAGGTCGCGCTCCAGGAAATAGTTGAGGAACGTGCGGATCGCGGCGATCGCCGCGAGGCGCGCCACCTCGTCCCAGCTTGTGGTGATGGCGGTTTCCAGTACGTCGGCGGCAAGCTGGAAAGTGAGTCCGGCGACGAGCCAGCGGCCCAAACGAAGCCAGACGTCGCGCTCGTGGTGGCCGTCGCGCGACGCAAACATCGTCCACAAGCCTTGGAAGAAGGCTTCGACTGCTCCGACAACGATAAGGATCAGGGCGAGCCAGTCGATGGCGTCGACGGCGACGTTGGTGGCGAGGATCAGCCATTCTTTCACCGGCTCCAGCCCCTCCAGCGAATTTCATGCTCCGCGAGCGGCTTCAGCGTGACGCTGTCGCGTCGAACACGATCAGATCGTAGCGCCAGAGCCGTTCGACGAACTCGCGGCCCTGGTCGAGGTCAGCCGTTTCGGTCGCGCCCCGCAGAATCTCACTGAGCGTGCGCTTGCCGTCAATCGCGGCGAGCACGCGGTCCTGCGCCTGGTTGATCGGCAGGGCGAGGTCGGGATAGGGGTGCGCCCTATTGATCAGGACCGCCGAAGCTCCGGCGGGCAGGCGCTCCCGCACGCTGAGCGTCCACGGCAGGCGCAGAGGAACATAACTTAGCCAGCCTTCCCCGCCGAACGAAATGGGTTGGCTTTCGCCCGCGCGATCGTCGCGATAGGCGACGAAGTCGTGCTTGGTCATGGTCCCCCGCAAGAGCTCGACCGCAGCATGCTGGAGGGGAGGGGGCAGCAAGGCGAGACGCGGCGCGTGCGGCATGTTGGCGATCGCCCCGCACTGAGGCAGATAGGGAGCCTGCTCATACCAGCGCGCGAACGAGAGGCCGCATCGTTCAAGCCAGCCATGGAGCTGGGGAACGGTGTAGGCGCGATCGACCGGGTGGAGAAGCGCATCGGCAAGCGCGTCGGCCTGTCTGAAGTCCTTCGCCCGGCTCGCTGCGGCGGCTATCGGGTGATCGGGGGAGAGCGCGCCGATCGTGGCGCCAAGCGCGCGCAACTCCTCCTCGTTCGCGCGAACCCCGAGCAGGCGGCAGTATTCCTGCATCATGTAGACCCCCGCGCGGCCATACGTCGCATAGACCATGATGTGCAGCGCCCCGTCCTGCGCCAGCGCCGCGCGCAGCGACCTCAGGCCCAGGTCCGGGTCGGGCAGATGGTGCAGCACGCCGGTGCAGACGATCTCGTCGAAGACCTCTCCGAGACTGCCAACGTCTTCGATCGCAAGCCGGTGGAGATCGAGGTTCCGGAGGCCGTATTTTCGCTGAAGCTCGCGGGTGTGGCTGAGACTGGATTCGCTGATATCGATCCCAATCACCGTCGCGTGCGGCTCGCGCATCGCGTGAATGGCGGCCTGGGACGTGCCGCAGCCGGCGATCAGGATCTTGCGATTCGGCGCCGGCTGTCGGGTCGGCCAAAGGAGAAGCGACACCGCGCGGCGGCGATCCGGATTGCGATAGAGCTCGCGATGCCGGTCGAGGTTGCCGAGCGGCGCCGGATAGGGATGGCTCTCGTAAAAGGCCCGCACTTCGTCGGCGCGATCGGCTGGCGGCGACGCACTCTCCTCCACCGAAGCCGCTCGCATCCAGCCTCCAAGAGGCCCGAGCGGCCGAGAATGGCGTCCGTTCGGGCCGATATCACGCCCCGGTCAGCTTAGTGCATCCCGGCCGCGGTCTCGTGCATCGCCTTCAACGCGTCGTCGAGCGTGAAGGTGTTGGGTTTCTGGATCGGCGGGAAATCCTTGAAGGTCGCCGCCCACTGCGATGCGGCCGCCTGCGCGCCGTAGATCATGAAGACGCGATGCAAGTACCAGTCCCAGTAGCTGTTCGAAGTAATATCCGCCCGTTCGAAAGGATCGGTGCGAAGGTTGAACAGCTTCGGGATTCTGAGCTTCGTGAACGGCTCCGCCCAGACCTGAAGCGTGCCGTGGCAGCGCTGCTCCATGAACACGACCTTCCAATTGTCGTATCGCAAGCCGAGCACGTCGCCGTCGTCACTCAGATACATGAAGAAGTTGCGCGGGCTCTTTTTCTCCTGCCCGGTGAGGTACGGCAGCAGATTATAGGCGTCGAGATGGTTCTTGTAGGTGCGCCCGATCGCCTGATAGCCGGCCTTGAGCTTCTCGATGATGTCGGGTTCGCCGGCCATGGCGAGGAAGGTCGGAAACCAGTCGTGGTGCTGGATGATCTCGTTCGAGATCTGGCCTGGCTTGATTTTGCCCGGCCAGCGCACCACCATCGGGATGCGGAAGGCGCCCTCCCAGTTGGTGTTCTTTTCGTTTCGGAATGGCGTCATCGCGCCGTCCGGCCACGAGTTCATGTGCGGGCCATTGTCGGTCGAATACATCACGAACGTGTTGTCGGCGATACCGATCTCGTCGAGAAAATCGAGCGCCTGGCCGACGTTCTTGTCATGGTCGATCATCGTATCGTGATAGGGCGACTGCCAGCGTCCCGCCTGCCCCTTGCTCTCAGGCTTCGTGTGAGTAAAGGCGTGCATGTGGGTCGGATTGAGCCAGACGAAGAAGGGCTTGCCGGCGTCGTTCGCTTTCTTCATGAATTCCTTGGCGCGCGCGACGAAATCGTCGTCGCAGGTTTCCATGCGCTTCTTGGTGAGCGGGCCAGTATCCTCGATTTTCTGCTTGCCGACCTTGCCCCAGCGCGGCTCAACGGTCGGATCGTCCTTGTCGGTCGCGAAGGAATGCATGACTCCGCGCGGCCCGAACGTCTTCTTGAAGTTCGGGAAGTCCTTCTCGTTGGGGTAGTCATCCTGTTCCGGCTCCTCCTCGGCGTTGAGGTGGTAGAGGTTGCCGTAAAACTCGTCGAAGCCGTGGTTGGTCGGCAGCATCGAGTTGAGATCGCCGAGATGGTTCTTGCCGAACTGGCCGGTGGCGTAGCCCTGATTCTTGAGGCAGGCGGCGATGGTCACGATCTTTTCCGACATGCCGATCGGCGCGCCAGGAATGCCGACCTTCGAGAGGCCGGTGCGATAGACGCTCTGCCCGGTGATGAACGACGAGCGCCCCGCCGTGCAGGATTGTTCGCCGTAGGAATCGGTGAACATCATGCCTTCCCTGGCGATCCGGTCGATGTTGGGCGTCTGATAGCCCATGAGCCCGTGCGAGTAGCAGCTCAGGTTTGCGATGCCGATGTCGTCGCCCCAGATGACGAGGATGTTCGGCTTGTCCGTCTTAGGCATTTCCCACTCCTGGTTTCGATCGAATTTCAATTGAACGATATCATCTCGGCGCGTCGACGCCGGCGCTACGACACAGCCATTCAACCTTGAGCCACGCGCCTCCCTATTCGAACGGTCCGACGTGAAACGCCATACTCAGGATCGCCGCGACTCCGATGACGAGAAGAATGAGCGCAGTAATCAGCGTCAGCGACACAGGAAAGACGCTCTCGCCATGGATGAGCCCTTCCGCCCGCATCGACTCCCGCAAATGGCGCAGTCCCAGCATGAACTGCACGTGATAGACGATGCCCAGGACGAGCATCACGATGCCGAGCCCAACCAGAGCGAGGCCGAAATTACGCGGCGCAGCGGCCTTGGTGATGATATCCTGTTCCCGCAGCTTCTGAAACACCTGCGCGATGGTGAAGCCGAAGCCGATCAGCGACAACGCGGTGCGGATCACCGACATCAGCGTCCGGTCCGCGCTCATGCGCGTGCGCTGAAACGACATCCCGGTGCGGCGGGATGCGAGCTCGGTGTTGGTGTCGAACTTGAGTTCCGGGCTCGCCATCGTCCGTTCCTCCAATCTCGCGCGTTCAGTTGGACGCTGGTCGAGCAATCCAGTGATACGCGATCCGCGAGATGGGACCGCGAAGCACGATATACGGGACAAAGGCGAGCAGAATCGCAATCACCGCCGCTTGCGCCGGATAGAACGTCTTGAACACCACCCACTGGTAGACGGTGTCCATCACCACGCCAAGGATGATGATCCTCGCCGTCGAGACGAAGCCCTCCCACAGACGCCCGC
>JBAUXQ010000217.1:0-1525 GCA_049584355.1 Roseiarcus sp.
AGCGTATAGGGGTTTCTCGGCCGGCGCAGAACCGCATCGACCGGCCCGCTCTCCATGATCACGCCCGCGTACATCACCATGACGCGGTCGCAATGCCCGGCGATCACCGCGAGGTCATGGCTCACCAGCAGGATCGCCATCCCCGATTCGGCGCGCAGGCCGTCGATGAGGGCGAGAATACGCGCCTGCACCGTGACGTCGAGCGCCGTCGTCGGCTCGTCGGCGATCACCAGGCGCGGCGAACAGCCAATCGCCATGGCGATCATCGCCCGCTGGCGTTCGCCGCCGGAAAGCGCGAACGGATAAGAGCGGGCGGCGCGTTCCGGCTCGGCGAGCCTTACACGCTCGAGCAGCTCGATCGCGCGCCGGCGCGCGTCCCGCCTCGCCAGTCCGCGATGCAGCATCAGCGGCTCGGCGACCTGCGCGCCGACGCTGTGGAGCGGATTGAGCGCCGTCATCGGCTCCTGGAAGATCATGGCGATGCGATCGCCGCGCAATTGCCGCATCGCCTCTTCCCCGAGGCCGACGAGTTCCCGCTCCTCGAACCGGATCGACCCGGAGACCTGTGCGCCCTCCGGGGTCAGGGCCATCAGGGCGAGCGCGGTCATCGTCTTGCCGGAGCCGGATTCGCCAACCACCCCGAGGCTCTCGCCCTCGGCGAGCGAAAACGACGTCCGATCGACGACGCGCTGCGACCCCCCTGGCGCCGGGAGATCGACAGCGAGCTCGGCGACCTCGAGCAACATCTTAGGTTCGCGCCTTCAGTTTCGGATCGAGCGCGTCGCGCAGGCCGTCGCCGAGAAGATTGAGGCCGAGCACGCTGAGCGCGATGGCGACGCCGGGATAGAGCGCGAGTCTCGGCGCGTTGTAGAGAACGTTCTGGGCGTCGGCGAGCATCTTGCCCCAGGATGTCTGCGGCGGCTGGGCGCCGAGGCCGAGGTAGGAGAGCGCCGCCTCGGCCAGGATGGCGATGGCGAATTGAATCGTCGCCTGCACGATCAGCGCCGGCGCGATGTTGGGCAGCACGTGATCGAAGGCGATCGCCACCGGGCCGCGGCCGGCGGCGCGGGCGGCGAGCGCATATTCGCGCGAAAGCACGCCGTTGGCGGTCGCGCGCGTCAGTTTGGCGATCACCGGCACGTTATAGACGCCGATGGCGATAATCGCATTGACGACTCCGGGGCCGAGGGTCGACGTCAGCATGATCGCGGTCAATAGCGCCGGAAAGGCGAATACGAAGTCGCTGAGCTTCATGATCCCGTCCTCGGTGAGGCCCTTGGCGAAAGCCGCCAAAAGCCCGAGGGCGACGCCGAACGCCAGCCCGATGCTGACGGCGACGACGCCGACGAGGATCGAGATGCGCGAGCCGGCCAGGATTTGCGAGGCGACATCGCGTCCGAGATTGTCGGTCCCGAACCAGTGGGCGGCCGAAGGCGGCGCGAGCCGGTGCGGGATGTCGATCGCCGCCGGCGGATAAGGCGTCCAGACCAGCGACACCGCCGCGGCGGCGATGAGCGCCCCGACA
>JBAUXQ010000218.1:0-2808 GCA_049584355.1 Roseiarcus sp.
GAGGCGCCGGCCGAGCTCGAAATCAAGCCGGATCGTCAGCCGTGTCGACATTCATCCTCCGTTTGGCGACGACCGTTCGTCATTGCGAGGAGCACAGCGACGAAGCAATCCAGGTGTCGTGGAGCGCCTGGTTGCCCTGGATTGCTTCGCTTCGCTCGCAATGACGCGACTTTGCCACGCATATCAGCCTGCTTCAGTGCGCATGGGCGAATTCCCAGTAGAGCTTGCGCGCGCGGTGGAAGAACGGACCGGGCTGCAGGTCGCGCCCGTCGATGCGCCTGACCGGCGTCACCTTGCCGTAATTGCCGACGACGAAGATCTCGTCGGCGGCGTCAAAGTCGGCGAATGCAAGCGTCGCCTCGCGCATATCCTTGCCGTCGGCGCGAAGAAGCTCGATGACCCGCTGCCGGGTGACGCCGGCGAGGAAAGTTCCGTTGGCGGCCGGCGTCATCACCACGCCGTCCCTGGCCATGAACACATTGGCGGTCGCGAGCTCGGCGACATTGCCGAGCATGTCGCACATGAGGCAATTATCGAAGCCGCGGGCGCGCGCCTCGATCAAGGCGCGCCCGTTGTTGGGATAGAGGCAGCCCGCCTTGGCGTCGATCGGCATGGTGACGGCGAGCGGCTTGGCGTAGGGGGAGCGGGTTATCGACACGCCGGTCGGCGCGGGCAGCGGCGTCTCGTAGATGCAGAGGCAGAAGCGGGTCGAGTCCGCGTCCGGCGCCACCGCGCTGGTGGCGCTGCCCTGTTCGGGCCAGTACATCGGCCGGATATAGAGTTCGGCGCCCGGACGGAATTTCTTCACCCCCTCGGCTGCGAGCGCGACCATCGCCTCGACGCTCGTCGTCGGCTTCAGGCCCATCGACTGGGCCGAGCGATTGAGACGGGCGCAATGCTTGTCGAGATCGGGCGTCACGCCCTCGAAGGCGCGCGCGCCGTCGAACACGCTCGACGCCAGCCAGAAGCCATGGGTGCGCGCGCCGACGATCGGGTGGTTGCCCTCGAGCCATTCGCCGTCGAAGAAGGTGAAGGTTTGCGACCAGGCGGGCATGGGCGTTTTGATCCATCGGGCAGGGTTGACGACCGCAAGCGGGCCGGGAGGGGCGTTGTCGGGGGCAGTCTAGATCATGATTCCAATTGGTTGAAACGGCGACGTCATCGCGAGGAGCCCGCAGGGCGACGCGGCGATCCAGAAGCCGCCGCCGCATTCCTTCGTCCCTCGGATCGCCGCCTCGCCACAGCCCGTCGAAGACGTGCGTCTTATGACGCCCCATGGCTCCTCGCGATGACGGCGCCCGGTCATTCCAGCAGCATGACCTCGGCCGCCCCAGAGCTCAAGCTCGCGGCCGCGTCGCCCACCCGCACGCCCGCGATGATCAGATCGGGCGCGATCTCGGCCAGGGGCGCGAGGACGAAAGCGCGGTTGAAGAGTTCCGGATGGGGCAGCGTCAGCTTTTCGCTCCTCAGCGAAATGTCGTCATAGGCGACGAGGTCGATGTCGATGACGCGGGGTCCCCACCGCTCGGTGGATACGCGGCCGAGATCGACCTCGAGCGCCTTCATGCGCTCGAGCAGCGCCACGGGAGCGAGGCGGGTCAGGCCGAGGGCGCAGGCGTTGACGAACCAGTCCTGATCCGTCTTGCCCCACGGGGCGGTGCGGTAGAGGCGGGAGACGCGGGTGAGCTCGATCCCCGGCTCACCGGCGATCGCGCGGAGCGCGCGGCGGAGGCTTAAGGCCTTGTCGCCGACGTTGCCGCCGAGCGCGAGCACGATCCTCGCCCGGCCGTCGTCCTCGAGCTCTTCCGACGGTTTGGCGGCGGCGCTCAGCGTCTTGAAGATGTCCAGCGCGGCGCGGTTCTCGGCCACGTCATGCACCCTGAGCACCGAAGCGCCCCGCATGAGCGCAATCGTGTCGGCGGCGAGCGTGCCGGGGAGACGGTTGTCGAGCGCGGCGCCGGTGATCCGGCCGATGAACGACTTGCGCGAAAGCCCGACAAGGACCGGCGCGCCGAAGCGGCGGAAGCGGTCGAGGCTCCAGATGCAGGAATGGTTCTGCTCCGGCGTTTTGCCGAAGCCGACGCCAGGATCGAGCAGTATGCGGCCGAACGGCACGCCGGCGCCCGCCGCGAGATTGAGCGAGCGTTCGAAGAAGCGCTCGACATCGTCGAGAATGTCGATCGTCCCGTCAGCCCGCTCGCGGTTATGCATGATGACGACGGCCGAGCCGGTGTCGGCGACCGCATCCGCCATGCCGGGATCGCGCTGCAAGCCCAAGACGTCGTTGATGACCGAGGCGCCGAGCCGCGCCGCCTCGCGCGCCACCTGAGCCTTGCCGGTGTCGATGGAGATCGCGGCGTCGAGGCCCTGCGCCAGGGCCTCGAGCACAGGCTTGACCCGCCAAAGCTCCTCGTCGGCCGAGACCGGGACGTGGCCGGGCCGCGTCGATTCACCGCCAATGTCGACGATCGACGCTCCCTCGGCGATCATCGCCTTCGCACGCGCGACGGCTGCGCCCGGATCAAAATGCCGTCCGCCGTCGGAAAACGAATCCGGCGTCACGTTGAGAATGCCCATGAGCTGGGGCGACCGTCTCACGGCGGCGAGGAAAGTGTCGCGCGCGACCGCGCGGCGGTCGATGGTCATGCCGCACTGCTCCGTCGGCGGCGGCGCGGCGTCATCGCAGCGAAGCGATCCATGGGAACGTCGGGCGCCCTATGTTCCCTGGATTGCTTCGTCGCCATAGCCCGTCGAAAGACGGGCGTTCTTCCGAACGCCCTACGGCTCCTCGCAATGACGGCGGAGCGC
>JBAUXQ010000219.1:0-1755 GCA_049584355.1 Roseiarcus sp.
CGCCGGAGCGGCGGCCCCGGGGGCCGGGGTTGGGGTCGGGGTCGCCATGACGCGGGCGTAGTCGCCTTCGTATTTGGCGGTCGCCAGCGCGGCCTGGGAAATCTCTTGCGCGCTCTTGCGGGCAATCTCCGCTCGCACCTCGCGTTTTGCGAACTCATTGGCCTCGTCGCCTGTCAAGGGTTTCGGATCCACCGAGGTCACCTTGAAATAGCTGCCGCTCCCCCTTGAGCGGATGAAAAAGACGTCGTCGGATTTCCTGGCGTCCAGCGCCTTCAACATCTCTGGGGGTAAGGTGGCGCTGTCCAAGGTTGCGGTGCCGCGGCTGAATTTGATGTTCATTTGGTTAAGCTGCGCTTCAACCTGATCGAGCGTCTTGTCATCTTTCGTCGCCGCAGCGAGGGCCTCGACATCCTTCGGCGGCGTAAAAGAGATCTGTTCGATCTGGAACAGTTCCCTTTGGTCGAACTGCTTGGGGTGGCCTTGGATGTAGCTGTCGATTTCGTTCTTGGAGATCGTGCTCATTTTCGACGACAGGTCCCGCTGCACGAAGGCGCCGGCGAGGATCTGCTCGCGCGAGCGCAAGATATCGAGATGCACGGTTGGTTCGCGGTCCAGTTTCCCCGCAAGCGCCTGCTGCACCAGATATTTTCGTTCGATCACGCGGGACAGCGCCGCCTTGACGATCGCATCGGTGCGCTTGTCGGGGGCGATGCCGGCAAGGCGAAGCTCGTTGTCAAGCTCCTGCTGAGTGACGTCGTCCGGGCCGACATGGGCAATGACTTGCCCGACCACGGCCTGCGCCTCCTGCTTTTTGCCGCATCCGGCAAGAATCGCCGCCGCCGCGAGCGCACACCCGATCGCGGCGATGCGCCACCGGCGGCGAGAGATTGGCGTGACTTGCAGCAAAACTGTTCTCCTGAAGTTACAAAGGGTGGGATGTGCCTGACACGGGCTACCGCTGAACGGGGACAATTACATGGACGGCAGGCGAACGAGAAGCCGCGCCCGGTGCCGCTAAGCCCGGCCTCATGCGCCGATGACGCGCATTTGACCCTGCTACCACATCCTTCGCGGCGTTAGCATCGACGAATCTGTCAAAGATATGCGTCGCATTACACATATAATCCATGATATTTTTGCCGATTGCAAGCCAGGTCGAACAATTCCGCTTGGACACTGCTTCGCCTTGGCTTGACCACTCGGCCGCGCCCAACCCGCGCAAAGCCGATGAACGAGGTCCCCGCGGCTCGCTTCATTATGAAATCCTTATTCCGCGCCGCTCGATTCGGGATCGAAACCTTACGCGGCCCGGCGGTAAGCAGCGCCCGAGAAGGAGGCGATCATGCTCGACGTTGCGTTCGTGGCGCTCGGTATTGTGGTTTTGGCGTTGATGGGCGTCTACGCGCTCGCCCTTCGGCAGCTTTAGAGCCCCGCGTCATGACTGAGCCGATCATCGGATTGGTCGTCGCCATCGGGCTCGGCGTCTACCTCCTTTACACGTTGATTCATCCCGAAAAATTCTAGATCGGAACGGTGACACGATGACCGCTATCGGCTGGGCGCAGATCGCCCTCGTGCTTGCGCTGGTGGTAGGCTGCGCCATTCCGCTGAGCAGATTGATTGCCGACCTCTACGCCGGCGAGAATAATTTTCTCACTCCCGTGTTGGGGCCGGTCGAGCGCGGCTTCTATCGCCTGGCTGGGGTCGATCCGGCGCGGGAGCAGGACTGGTACGCCTACACGATCGCCATGGTCG
>JBAUXQ010000220.1:0-10213 GCA_049584355.1 Roseiarcus sp.
CAAGAGCACTGGCCGCCAAGGGGCGGCGAGAAGTCGACAGCCGGACCCTCGTCAAGACCGCGATCGCGCAACGCGAGCTGGTTCGGGGCGCGAACCGACGCACTCTGGAACTGAAGGGCAAAATCGCCAAAACTACTGGAAAGAAAGTCGGGGACGGCGATCTCGGCTCGCTTCGCGGCATCGACTCGCGCACACGTATCCCTTCAGTCGAAGGGGATGCGTGAAGCTTGAAACATCAATTCGAACATCTCACCGCCTCCACGGCGGAGCTTCTGAACCTGTCCAACGACCTGCGGATCAGGGAAGTCCAATCGGAGCGTTGGGTGCACTATCCCAGGGCAAAGGCCGCGCTCGTCGCCATGGGCCGATTGGCGGCGCATCCAAGGACGACGCGCATGCCGTCGCTCGCCATCTACGGCGACAGCGGCATGGGGAAAACCATGCTGATGCGGAAGTTTTGCGAAGATCACCCTCCCATCGTCGATCCGCGCAAAGGCATCGAGCGACAACAGGTCTTGCCGATCCAGATGGCCGGCAAGCCCGGCGAACGCCAGCTGTTCGCCCAGATTCTGCATGCGCTCGGCGTCAATCAGGGGTTACGCTCCGGAGCGGTCGACATGCAGTTTGCCGTGATTCGGTTACTCAAGGCCATTGGTCTCCAAGTTCTGGTCATCGACGAAGTCCACAACATTCTCGCGGGCTCCGCCCGCGAGCAGCGCATCGTCCTCAACACTCTTCGATATCTGAGCAATGAACTGAATATGTCGCTCGTCTGCTTCGGCGTGGCCGATGCCCGCGAAGCGATCAGCGGCGACGCACAACTCGCGCGGCGTTTTGACGAGCTGACGCTCACGCGCTGGTCATCTACGCCAGCCTTCGAGGAACTGATGATCTCGATCCTGCGGAACCTCCCGCTTCGTGAGCCAAGTGTCCTGACCGCGCTGTCACTGCGACGCATCCTTCAAATCACCGAAGGCCTGACGGCGCGCATCTTCCGGCTCATGAACGACCTTGCAATCACGGCGATAGAGAACGGCGTCGAAAAGATCACCGACTCGGCCGTCGATCAGTGGCGACCGCCATTCGATGCCGAAGCCGTCGCCGCGTGATCTTTGACGCGACTCCACCTGACCCATTGCCTCTGGTTCTTGATGAGGCCCCGGACGAGTCCCTGAGTTCCTGGCTCATTCGTCACGCGCAGTTCTACGGGATCGCTCCCTCCACGTTCAGTCGCCGCGTGGGGATCGACATGCTCACCCTCGCCCGGATCGATCGGCGCCTCACCGCGGGCGCGGCGCGAGCGCTCGCAATCGCAATGCGGCGATCGCGCACAGAAATCGCGAGCATGACCCACCAGCAGCACGAAGATCGCCTCGCGCCGATGATCGCTCGAGGCAAAGCAGCACAGACGTGTGTGGAATGCCAACTGAGACATCGCAGCGACAAGCGCGTGACGGTCGTCCTGAAAAGCTGGAGCCAAGGTTGGCGGATAGCTTGCCCGGTCTGCGGCTCCCGCTTGCAGGAAGTGGACGGTTGTGAGGTCCGTCCACCGTCGGATGCGTTCAAGCATGTCTGGGACGAAGCGAGGAATGGCGAGGAGCTGTTGACCAACATCGAACATCTGGCCGCTGATCGTGCGGCGTTCGTGGTGGCGCTGTTGCATCTGCTGCTTCTGCACCGGTCACCCACCCGATCGGATGCCCCCCGGCAAATCGCGCGCGGCAGAGTGCTTGACGTCGTCGTCCCCGGCTTTGATGACTTCGACCGACGCGCGCGGTTCACCATCAACGGCACAACGCCGCTTGTGGTGCCCCTGACGATCCGCATCGCTCTCCTCGCCGGGCTCTCGCGCACCCAGAACGATCCGGACTTTTATAAGCGCATGGAGAATGCCTGCAGCGGCAAGGAGAGTATTCGGTTCGACGCCGTAAAAATCAAACTGCTCGCCGACGCCCATCCAACATTCTCATATTTGCAGCAAATACGAGACTCAAGTCCTTTCTGGTCTCGCCATTTCCAGCAACGAAGGTCCAAAACCGCGCCAGTCTCACCATATCGTACAGTGTGACAGCGACCCATTTGACTGTAGGCTTGTTGACTGGCGATCGCGCGCCGATCTAATGTCACATCAAAATGCTGTAGGTATCAGACCGACCAATGTTTGCTAGCTCTTCAGCGGCCAGAATTGCGCGGGTGGAAGCGCAGCGTTCGGCGGACGCGCTGAACCAGCTGACGAAGTAACGTTTGGTACCGGGTCTCGCCTAAGTTGATCGCTCAACTCGAGGCGGAGATGGATCTCTACGCCAAACGGCCGAGCAAGGCTGAGCTGGTGCGCGCACTGCTGATCGAAGGCCTGGCGTTCCGCCAGATGCACCGCTCGCCGCCGAGGTTGCCGCGGCCCAGACGCGAGCCGCTCCCGGCCGAGCTGCTTGCGCGATTGAAAAGCTGACATTTCGAGCCAAAGAGTTGCTCGAGCGCGCCAAGGATCCGGATCACAAGGGCGGCCGCGCAACAAGCCGATGAACGCCAAGCACGAGCTGATCCGCGAACTGGAAAACCGAGGTTTGCGCGACATGGCGCGGAAGGCGCGGGACGGCGAATATTCGCACCTGAATTCGCCCCACCTCCTCCCGATCACCGCCCTTGTGCAGGAGCTTAAGGCGGCCGGGCATCACGACCTCGCGCAGCGAGCCAGGAACGGCGACTTCGACCACGAGAGGTGACGCCAGGCGCCATGATTAAGATCGCGATCTCGCAAGCCGCGTTCGAGGCGATCGCCGCCTTGCTGGCGAGCGGCAACGTCCTCTATGAGCGCGAGAGGACCGCGCAGGGAGGATATCTCGTCTGGCTCGCTCACCAACCTAGAAAGGCTGCGGGGGCCGCGCTACGCGGACCTCAGCGCCGTCATCGTCCGCCTGTTCGGCGAGCAGGCCAACGAGCAGATCGCCGAGTTGAACAAGGCCCCTCAGAAGAGGGGTCGTAAGTGATCCGCATGGCCATCAGCCAAGCCGCGTTCGACGCCGTAGCCGCGACGCTGCCGCTTGGGTCGGTCCCTTACGAGCCCGCGGTCGACGAGGGGGATCTGCGCTACATCTGGCTCGAGCCGCGGTGGCTTGACCGGCTGAAGAGCTATCGCGGGTCCGGCGAGAGCTACAGCGACGTCATCTTGCGGCTGGCGGCGGCGACCTAATCGGTCGGCCCTCACTATTGGTCGACCTCACGAGTCGCCTTTTTTGCAATCAGACGCTGCGCCGCACTGTGGAGTTCGCTGTTTTCCCTCCGAAGGAGCGCCATCCTCTCGATCAGGTCGGTAAGAACGAGCCTCACGTCGTGCGCCGTTTCCAGACACTTCGCGTCACTCTCGTCGTGCAGGCCGATGCTCAGAGCCGCCGTGCAGCAGGAGAGAGGGTTGTGACCGTTGATCAGCAGCCCCTGTGGTAGCGCGGTCTTGATCTGCTTTCGTGAAGGAAACCTCTTTCTGGGCGCTGCGCAGTTGCCCGATCAGCTCTTCAGGCGCGTTGACCGTCTCACAAACCTTGATGACTTCGTCAAAGATTCGTTCTTGTGGTTCTCGACCACGCGCCGGTAGTAGGCGAACGCTCCGATCCCAAGGCCTTGGTTCTCGCACTGGCGGCCTTTGATGAAGTTCACCCGGTCTTCCCCGAAAAGGCGAAGCACCTTGTTCGGGACGGGGACCCCGAAGGGCGGCAATTCACCGTACTTGTAGGCGACTCCTTCGCCCATGGCCTCTTTGATGGTGATCCGGAGCGAGAACGACTTTTCACTCCTGCGACAATCACCACAGCGATAGTTGACGAACATCACATAAACAGACTGCGGCTTCTCCACTCCATGTTCTTCATTCGACCGGAACCAACGTTCGCCTTCACAGTGTGGGCAGTGGAGACGCAGGTCTGGCAGAGCAATTTGAGTTTGTGTTCCCCCACTTCGATAGCGTTTCACATGCCAGACGTCTGAGATGGTCTTAGCTACGGAGGGATGAACGGTCTCAAGGAAATGCTTGAAGGTGATGTGAGCGTCATCCGGCGAGGCCGTTGTCGGCGTGTCAGCCGTCGATGCGCTTTCGCTTGTCTCTGCTTTGGTCATGACCGCGCGGCGCGCTTGGCGGCGGCCTTTTTCGGCTCACGCGCCAGGGCGCGGCGCAGCGTTTCGTTGATCCGGGTCTGCCAGCCGGGGCCGGTGGCGCGGAAACCCTCCACCACCTCGGTGTCGAGCCTGAGCTTGATCGCCTGCTTGGGCGACGCCAGGCGCGGCCGGCCGGCGGTTTTTCGTATCGCCTCGGCGACCCGAAGATCTGGCCCGCCCTTGCCGGCCTTGATCAGCGTGTCGCCGTGGTAGAGGTCGGCGCGCTCGAGCATCGCGTCGGTGATTTCCGGCAGATCGTCATCCGGCCTCATCGCCAAAGGCCAACGGGAAGAGGCGGCGGATTTTGCGGACTTCCTTGGCATGGCAATACCTCATCGTGATCACCCGGCGCGTCTCGCCGTCTGGGGTCCAGGCGATCAGAACGAACCGGCCGGCGAGACGCCCCACTGTCTGGTAGCGATGCTCGGGATAGTCGAACCGATCATCGAACCTGGTGACGCACTCGCCGGCGAACACGTTGGCGGCGTCGCCCATGTCGATGCCGCGGGTTTCGAGCACGGCGGCGCGCTTGGCTGGGTCGAAGGCGATCCTGACCACCGTCCTGACTGTACCCCCAATAATAGCGGGCCGTCAAATGGCGCGATGGCCCTAAGTCCCCTCCCTGAGGTCGTGGGACGCCTTGGCGGCGGGCGGTATGCCATGCGGGCCTGGTTGAGACGCGCTTGGCGCCGCAGCGGCTGCAGCGGAGACAGCCCGGCGTCGGGGACGTGCACGCTCTCCGGCGGGGCGTCGACGTTGACGTCGGCTTGATGGCCGCAGGCTTCGCATCGAGCGGTGACGGCTCTGGGGCCGTTTTCGCGCATGTTCCGGAGGGTGTTGGGCGGGCCGACGTTGCGCATTTGAACGCCTACGACGTGCGCCCCCACGCCTGCGCGTCGATCTGCCACTCTTCGCCGTGCTTCGAAAACGTATAAGCGAGGGTTCCGGTCCGTACCACGGTTTGGCCCTTGATGGTCACCGTAAGCGTCCCCGCGATCACCGCGTAGGCATAAGCGCCCTCGACGTTCCAGAACCCCATTTCGTAAGCCAGGCGCTCGTCCGAGACCTCGAGGTCCTTGCGCCACTCGTCGACGTCGGCGAGCCAATTGATCGCCGCGTTCGGGCTCACCCAGCGATAAGGCGCGACGCCGTCGATGATGATGGCGTCGTCGGCGAAGACGCTGAGGAAAAGCTCGACGTTGTGGCTGTTGAAAGCGTCGACGTGAGCGTCGATCAGGGCCTTAATTTCGCTCGGGGGTCCGTCGGCCATGGGTCATCTCCGGTAATGCCTCGCGCCGTTGGCGAGACGAACCCAACTACCCTTAGTCGGGGCCGAGGCCAACGAGCGCGCGGCGAGACCTCAAGACGTGAGCCCCATTGCTCCGTCCGCGGGGCCGCTGATCTCCAGAACCGTGCCGTCCGGACAGTAGAAATGCTGCCAGCTGACGCCATCGGCATGTTGAACGTCACCTATGAAATTGACACCAGCGGCGAGCATAGCCCGGCGCGAGACATCGAAATTGGCGACCCGGAACGCGACCACCGGGCCGGTAGTGAAGAAGGCATGAAATTCGTTGGCCGGACCATAGAACTCCAAAACCGTGCCGTCGGCGAGGCTGAACCCGACAAGGTCATCAGTCTGCCTAGTGACCGGTACACCAAGGACATCCCGGAACAGCGCAACAGTCTCGTGTAGCCGATCACTTCGGATTCCGACGAAACCGACCTTCGGCACCGTCATTGACCGCTCCTCTGCTGCAGAAATGGGCGCGGCCCCGCCTTGGACCTTTACGCGGCCCGCGAGAGAACGCGCTGAGCGAATGAGGAGGAAAACCGGGCGGCACCGATCTCGCGCCTGAGCGGGGCCTTATTTCCCGGCGTGGATCAACCATTGGATCGCCCGTCGGCCCAAGGGGTTGCGCTCAAGCGCGGCGAGGCGGGCGTAGCGTTTGGCGTCCTCGAGCGAGCGAAAAGTATGCTTGGCCGCGACGCTGCCGTTGCGGTTCTGCCTGATGACCTCGGTCTCGTAGCGCTCATGGGGCGCGATCCAGCGGCCGATGCGGCGGGCGATGCGCCGCCTGAAGTTGCTGACGGCGTCCATGTCATGCGCGCCTTTTCACTGGCGGGGCGCGTTTGGCGGCGGCCCTTTTGGCGGCGGCCTTTCTTGCTGGCGCCTTTGTCGCGGCGCCGAAGCCTGCCTTGCGCAGCGCCTGTTCGACGCGGGCGTTATAGCCGGGGCCGCTTGCCTTGACGCTTTCGACGACGTCGGCCGCGAGCCGGAAGCCGATATGGATCTTGGCGGCCTCGCCCTTTGGGCGGCCGCGTTTGCGACGGTATTCGGCCACGGCTTCGATCAGGCCGGGGTCGATCTCGCTGAGCGGGCGCATGCCCTCGAAGTCCTCGGCCGTCAGCTCGCGGACCTCGCCGTCCTCATCGGTCAGGGGCCTCATCGGGGGGCGCGGGTCTGGCCGGGGCTCAGGGCGCGGCGCGGGTCGCATTGGCTTTCTCATAGGCCTGTTCCTCTATTTCGTTGGCCTTGCGGAAACTGATGATCCGGCGCTTGTCATCGCGATTGGTGTAGACGACGACGTGCAACCGGCCGTGCAGCGGCGCGACGGCGGCGTATCGGGTCTCGATGATCTGGGCCGCGCTCCAATCCAACTCGGTGGTCAGTTCGAACGGCAGGTCGCGTTCTTCGGCGTTCTTCGCGCTCTTGGCCGGATCCCAGTCGAGTTCCATGGGATTTACTGTAGCCACAGAAATATGGAGAAGGCAACGAGGGCGCCGCGCTAAGCCTTTAAGACATCGGCGGCCGTTCGCGCTGGCCTTTGGGAAAGCATGAGCGACGTCGCGGGGCATGGCGAGACCTTACGACGTGCGCCCCATTGCTCCGTCCCCGGGGCCGCTGATCTCCAAAACCGTGCCGTCCGGACAGTAGAAATGCTGCCAGCTGACGCCATCGGCATGTTGAACGTCACCTATGAAATTGACACCAGCGGCGAGCATAGCCCGGCGCGTGACATCGAAATTGGCGACCCGGAACGCGACCACCGGGCCGGTAGTGAAGAAAGGCATGAAATTCGTTGACCGGACCATAGAACTCCAAAACCGTGCCGTCGGCGAGGCTGAACCCGACTAGGTCATCAGTCTGCCTAGTGACCGGTACACCAAGGACATCCCGGAACAGCGCAACAGTCTCGTGTAGCCGATCACTTCGGATTCCGACGAAACCGACCTTCAGCACCGTCATTGACTGGTGACGCGCGGTCTGGCCGGCGCCGATCGTTTGGCGCGCGGCTTCCTTGGCGCGGGGCCTTCGTTGACCCGCTGGCGGTCGGCCAGCAACCGGGCGACGAGCAGGAGATCGGCGCGGATCAATTCAGGGCAGCGGCTGAGGATACGCTCGATGATGGCGGCGGCGCGGGCGGCGTCAGTGTCGATGGGATCGGCGTTCGCTTCGGCGCGCCCCGGACAACGACGATCGTCCGACCCAGCCACGAGGGCGTGGCGGGCGTCCTGAACTCTCGACGATCATGATCTGCATCTCCATCCCGATCGCCGCCTACGAGGCGATCTGCGCGACGCTTCCGGCCGGCAACGTGGCCGTCGAGCCTGAGGCCAACGCGAAGGGCGAAGCGCACCGTCTGGCTGGAGGCCGCGATGGTGGATCTTCTATTCCCTCCCTCGGCGACGGTGTTATGCTCGGCACGGCGTGGATAGACCGGCCAGTCGACACGCAGGGCCGCGCTCCCTGCTTCCACGTCCTCCTCAGCGCAGCATGGAAGCACGGCCATGCTCAAGCCAATGATCGACATTCCTCTCGCGTCTTTGCGATGGCCCCCAGAGGCTTTGCCCGGACGACCCGAAACGGCTGACACGGTTGCGGCGGCGTAGCGCCGTGGGCGAGACCCGAAAATTGGCCGCGATCTTGGTGTCCGACGTCGTCGGTTACTCGCGGCTTGCGGGAGCCGACGAGGACCGGATTCTGGCGCGGCTCCGGACGCTCCGCAGCGACCTTATCGATCCGACTATTGCGGTGCATCACGGGCGCATTGTCAAGCGCACAGGCGATGGCTCAATTGTCGAGTTTCGGAGTGTCGTCGACGCGGTGAACTGCGCCATTGAACTCCAAAGAGCGATGGTCGAGCGCAACGCTGAGGTCGCGTCTGACAAGCGCATCGAATTTCGGATCGGCATCCATCTCGGCGACGTGGTCGAGGAAAGCGACGGCGATCTGATGGGCGACGGCGTCAATATTGCCGCGCGCCTGGAGAGCGTCGCCGAGCCCGGGGCGATCTGCCTCTCTGAGCAGGCGTACTGGCAGGTCAAGGGACGGCTAGAACTCGCCGTCAAGGACCTCGGCCTGACCCAACTCAAGAATATCGCCGAGCCAATTAGGATCTATGGGCTCGACGTCGGCATGCCCGCTGTGGCGAAGCCCGCGCCGACCCCGGTACCCGAAAAATCTGTCCCGCCGCGCCTCTCGATGGTCGTGTTACCGTTCGCCAATATCGGCGGCGATCCGGAGCAGGAGCACTTCGTCGACGGCGTCACGGAGAGCCTGACGACCGATCTTTCGCGTCTTCGCGGCTCATTCGTGATCGGGCGAAACACCGCCTTCACCTACAAGGACAAAGCCGTTGATCTGAAGCAGATCGAGTTGAACGTCCGCTATATCCTCGAGGGCAGCGTCCAGCGCGGCGAAAACCGCATGCGCGTCAACGTGCACTCATCGACGCCGAAACCGGCAATCATCTCTGGGCCGACCGGTTCGATAAGCCCCTCGCCGACCTCTTTGACATGCAGGACGAAATCGTCGCGCGGCTGGCGAACGCGCTCAACGCCCAGCTCACCGCCGCCGAGGCGCGTCGCGCGGAGCAGGCACCGACCCCCGACTCGATGGACTGCTATTTTCAAGGTTTGGCTTGGTTCAACAGGGGTATGAGTCCTGACAATCTTGCGCAGGCGCGAAGCTTTTTCGATCGCGCATTGTCCTCCGACCCCGACAATGTCGACGCGCTCATTCGATCGGCGCGCGTGGACATGATTGAGGGCGTCTTATTCTTTGCGCCCGATCCCATGGCGGCCTTCGCGGCCGCCGAAGCGAAGTTGACCAAAGGCTTGTCGTCGGTCCCGGACCATGCGCTCGGCCACATGTACTTGGGACTTGTCGAGACGTGGACCAAGCGCGCGGTGGAAGGCATCGCCGAATGTGAGCATGCGTTGGCGCTGGATCGAAATCTCGCCCACGCGCACTCCTCTATCGGATTCGGTAAGATTTTTATCGGTCGCGCCGAAGAAACGGAGGCTCACATTGTAGAGGCCCTGCGGCTCAGCCCGCGCGATACGATGGCTTACATCTGGATGACCAACGCGGGCCTTGCGAAGCTCCACCTCGGCAAAGCGCCTGCTCAGCACGGATCACTTCTCGGTCGACGGCACACTGGTCGAAGCTTGGGCGTCGATGAAGAGCTTTCGGCCGAAGGACGGCTCGGGCGAACCGCCAGCAGGCGACGGACGGAACCGCGAGGCGGATTTCCATGGCCAGAAGCGCTCCAACGAGACGCACGCCTCGACGACCGATCCGGAAGCGCGGCTCTATCGCAAGGGGCCGGGCAAGGAGGCCAAGCTCTGCTTCATGGGACATGCGTTGATGGAGAACCGCAACGGCCTCGTCGTCGACGCGTGTCTGACCGAGGCCAACGGCCACGCCGAGCGGATCGCGGCGCTGCACATGATCGAGCCGCGCGCCGACCGGTCGAGGCCGATCACGCTCGGCGCCGACAGGGGCTACGACGCCGAGGACTTCGTCAACGAGCTGCGCTCGATGAAAGCGACGCCTCACGTGGCGCAGAACACCAGCGGTCGCTCGTCGGCGGTCGATGGCCGGACAACGCGCCACGCGGGTTATGCCGTGAGCCAACGCATCCGCAAGCGGATCGAGGAAGCCTTCGGCTGGATCAAGACGGTCGCCGGTCAGGAGCGGACCAAGTTCCGCGGCCGCGAGCGCGTCGGGTGGGCCTTCACCTTCGCGGCCGCCGCCTACAATCTGGCGCGGCTGCCGAAG
>JBAUXQ010000221.1:0-16295 GCA_049584355.1 Roseiarcus sp.
GGGGGGCCATCGCCTCGTCCCCGTCGACCTGGAACCCGAACGGGTTGGAGAAGCCGAGCATCGTCGCCGCGCCCACCGCCAGGGCTTCGAGCGCTAGATAGAAGACCCGGGCAAGGAACCCGATCAATCCGCCGACCAGCGATTCGACCGCGATCACCTTGAGGGTGAAGATCGGATCGTCGCCAAATACCGAGCCGGGCACTCGCTCGAGCAAGAGCGGCGTCAGCGTCAGGGTGACCGCAAGCGCGACGAACAGGCGGACCTGCGCCGGAATCTGGGCGTTCGAGAATCCGGGCGCCAGCATCAGGCAGGCGCCGATCCGGCAGAAGAGAACGAAGGCGCCGATCGCCGCTTTGGGCGCCAGCGCCTCATGCGGCCCCGCAAGCGCGCCGGAGATAAGCGCCGTCACGCGATCGTCCCGAGCGACTTGACCTCGAACCCGCGCGCGATTTCGAGCTGCGACAAGACAGCCAGGGTCGGGAACATGCGCTCGATGATCATCCGCACGTAGGGGCGCGTCTCGGCGGCGGTGACAACGGCGAACAGGCGTTGCTCGTCCATCCGCTTGCGAATCGCCGCCGAAGCCTCGGCCGCGAATTGCTCCATCTGCCGCGGGTCGATGTCGAATTCGATCACGTCGCCCTTGGCGTCGCGCTTGAGGCTCTGATGGAAGACGAGATCCCAGCGATTGCCGAGTCTGAGGACCGCGAGCGCGCCATTGTCGGCGAGGTCGCCGCAGATCTGCTGGGAGAGCCGGACCCGCACGTGCTCGGCCATCTGCTCGGGCCGTCGCACGTGTGGCGCGATTTCGGCCACCGCTTCCAGGATCAGGTTCAGATTGCGGATCGAGACGCGTTCGGCGAGCAGGAGCTTCAGCGTCGCCAGGAGCCCGGATTGCGAGATCTGCGACGGAGACATGTCGTCGAGCAGCCGCTTGTACTCGGGCTCCAGCCGGTCGAAGAGCGCGCGCATGTCCTTATACGACAGGAGCTGGGCGAGGTTGTTGTGGATCACTTCGCTCAAATGGGTGAGCAAGACCGAAACCGGATCGACAGGCTTGAAGCCGAGGCGCTTGGCGTCCTTGATGAAGGCTTCGGGGATCGCAATCGCGCGCATGCCGAACGCCGGCTCGCGGACTTCGTCGCCGGGGAGATTGGGGCGGGGCCCGTCGCCGATGATGACGAGGCAGTCCTTGACCCTGAGCTCCTGGGTCGCGACGGCGGTGCCGTGAATCTTGATCTGGTAGGTCTTCGGCGGCGCTTTGATGTCGTCGGAGAGGCGGATCTCCGGAACGACAAAGCCGTACTGGCGGGCGAACTTGCGCCGCATTTTGGCGATGCGCGAGCCGATCTCGTCGCGCGAGTGCAGAAGCGCGGCGTTGAGCTCCTTGCTCAGCACCAGCTCGATCTCGAACGATTTGAGCTGCTCCTTGATCGAGGACCGCGCCTCGGCCTTCGCCCGCTCGTCCTTGGCCGTGGCCTTAGCCGCCTCGGCCACGCGGTCCTTCTCGATCCGCCGCGGAATGGCGACGCCGACGAAGGCCATGAGGCCGCCGAGCAGCGCGAAGGGCAGGAACGGCAGGCCGGGAACGACGCCGAGCACCCCCATCGTCATGGCGGCGAGAAAGAGCGCGTTCGGATAACCGCTCAACTGGTCGATGATCGCCTTGTCGGCCGAGCCGCGCGTACCGCCCTTGGCCACCAGGAGGCCGGCGGCGAGGGAGATGATGAGGGCCGGAATCTGGGTCACCAGGCCGTCGCCGACCGAGAGCTTGGTGAAGATGTCGGCCGCCGCGGCGAGCGACAGACTGTGCCGGGTGACGCCGATGACGATGCCGCCGAAGATGTTGACTGCGAGGATGATGAGTCCGGCGATGGCGTCGCCGCGGACAAACTTCGACGCGCCGTCCATCGAACCGAAGAAGGCGCTCTCTTCCTCGAGCTCGCGCCGGCGCGCCTGCGCCACCTTCTCGTCGATGAGGCCGGCGGAAAGATCGGCGTCGATCGCCATCTGCTTTCCCGGAATGGCGTCGAGGGTGAAACGCGCGCCGACCTCGGCGATGCGGGTCGCGCCCTTGGTGATGACCAGGAAGTTGATCGTCACCAGGATGAGAAAGACGATGATGCCGATGACGAAATCGCCGCCCATCACCAGTTGGGCGAAGCCGCCGATGATATAGCCCGCCGAAGTCGGGCCCTGTTCGCCGCGCGAGAGGATGAGCCGGGTGGTCGAAATGTTGAGCGCGAGTCTGAGGATCGTCGCCACCAGGAGCACGGTCGGGAAGGCCGAGAACTCGAGCGGCTTATGGATCCACAACGCCACCATCAGGATCAGAACGGCGAGCGCGATCGAGAGCGCCAGGCCGAAGTCGATCATGAACGCCGGGACGGGCAGGAAGAACAGGCACAGGATAAGGACGATGCCGACGGCGAAGGCGATGTCCTTGCCGCCGCGGTTCGCCGCCGGCGCCGCTCCCGCCGCCGTCAATGACATCGCCGCCCTCGCTGATCAGGCGCCGCCGGCTTGGCGCGCGTCCCTCGGGCGGCAGAGTGGGCGGCGAAGCTTGCGCGAGGATCGAAGGGCGGGAGATAAAAGCCCGACGCCAGGAGACCCGCATGACCTTCCCAGTCCTCGAGCATGTCGCCAAGTCCGCGCGGCACACGACCTTTTATCTTTCCTGCGGCGCAGCCAACGCGACGCCGATCATCTTCCTGCACGGCTGGCCGGAGCTATCGATCTCCTGGCGAGAGCAGTTGCCGGCGTTCGCGGCCTTGGGCTTTTGCGCCATTGCGCCCGACATGCGCGGCTACGGACGCTCGAGCGTCCATCCGCGCCACGAGGACTACGCGCTCGAAGACATCGTCGCCGACATGGTCGAGCTCCTGGGCGCGCTCGGGGCCAAAAAGGCGATCTGGGTCGGCCACGACTGGGGCGCGCCGGTCGTCTGGTCGATCGCCCAGGCCCATCCGGACCTCTGCCACGGCGTCGCCAATCTTTGCGTGCCCTACCAGCCGGACGGCTTCGCGGTCGAGACCGTCGTCCCGTTGGCCGACCGGACCGTCTATCCAGCCGACAAGTTTCCGGTGGCGCAGTGGGACTATCAAATGTTCTACCGCGAGAATTTCGCCGTGGCTGAGGCCGGCTTCGAGAGAGATGTCGACGCGACGGTCCGGTTGCTGTTCCGTTCCGGCGATCCCTCGGGCAAGGGCAAGCCCGCGCGCACCGCTTTCGTTCGCGCCAACGGCGGCTACTTTGGCCGCGGGAACTCGGCGCCCAATCTGCCGCGTGACGCGGCCTTGCTAAGCGAGGAGGACGAGCGCCGCTATGCCGCCGCGCTGGAACGCAACGGGTTTTTTGGGCCCTGCAGCTGGTATATGAATTGGAAGGCCAATCTGGCCTACGCCGAACGCGCGAAAGCCAACTGGCGGCTCGAGATGCCGGTGCTGTTCCTGCACGCCGCGTACGATTATATCTGCGAGACCCTGGTCTCGCGGCTCGCCGAACCGATGCGCGCCCATTGCGACAACCTTACCGAAGCAACGATCCCGTCCGGCCACTGGATGGCCCAGGAAAAGCCGGTCGAGGTCAATGCGGCGCTGGCGAAGTGGGCGGCTGCGCAGTTTCCAGACCTGTGGCTTGTCTAGCGCCTACTTGTACCCCTGCTCGATCCGCCCATAGACCGACTGGGTGAAGATCGAGAACTTGCCGCCCACGAACGAGGCCGTCAGGCTCGCGGCGACGAAGACCGCGATCATCTTCGGCACGAAGGTCAGCGTCATCTCCTGAATCTGGGTCAAGGCTTGCAGGAGGGCGATGACCACGCCGACCGCCATCGCCGCGCCGACGCACGGGCCGGCGCCGACCACGACCATCCAGATCGCCGACTGGACGAGATCGATCGCGTCGCCTTCGTTCACTGCACGCTCGCGCCATTGGCGAGCGAAACGGTCGCGCCATTGGTCAAGGTGGCGACCGCGCCGGTGCTGGTGACGCTGACCGACGCGACCTGGCCCGACGTCGTGCCGTCGGGCGAGGTGATCGTCTGACCGACCAGCTGCTCGGCTTGCGAAAGCGAGGTCGCCGTCAACAGCGAGTTGAGCGTCGTGTTGGTCTGCACCGCCTGCCCGACCTCGGAGACGGTGGCGAGCTGCGACACCATCTGCGACGGGTCCATCGGCTGGGTCGGGTCCTGGTTCTTCATCTCCGCCATCAGAAGAGTGAGGAAGTCGTTGTAGCTGAGGCTTTGGGTCGCGGCGGTCGCCGACGTGGCGGCGGCGGACGAAGTCGACGCGGCGGGGGTGGCGACCGGGGAAGCAGCGTTGACAGTCATGGCGTTCTCCTTTTCAGGCGGCGCTCGGCGTCTTGGCGAGCGGCTGAAGCTCCTTGTCTTCGAGGGCGAACAGGGCGCGGAGCGACTTCAGCGCCTCGAAATTGCGGCCGCGGACCAGCGACGCGGCGGCGCTTTTGAGGCCTGCCGTCAACTCGGGCGCGCGATAGGCGACCAGCGCCGATTCGATCAGCGAACGGGCGAGCGGCGCGGCGCTGGCGGCGGCGGTCGGGTCCATGAGCATGATCTGGACCGCGAAATAGATCTGGCGGACCAGCGTCGTCGCCTCCTCGGCCTGCATGACATGGGCCTCGAGCAGAAAGGTGACCTCGTTCAAAAGCTCGATCGACGCCTTGCGGTCGATGCGGATGACCGCGCCGTTGATGAAGAACCGTTCTCCGGCTCTGAGCGTGATGTTCATGGAGAGCGCCCCTCACTTCAACCCGTCGCGGATCAGCGCGTTGATTTCGATCATCGCCGTCAGATCGTTGGCCGCCCCGCCGCGCACGCGATCGATCTCCTTCATCATCCAGATGCCGATCGAGATGATCCCGGCCCTGAGCTGCTCCGGCAGCTCGTTGTTGGGATCGTTGAGATCGTCGAGAAAGATCATCCATAGGCGGCGGAGATAGAAGAGCGCCTCGACCCGCTCGCGCGACCCAGGGCCCTTCTCCTGGGCCGTTCGCAGCATCGCGATGACGCGATCCATCGCCTGCCGCTCGCGGGCGCGCATGGTCTGGCGCGAGTCTTCGATCACTTCGTTGTAAGCGAATTCGTACATCGCGACCCTTCACGCGTCAGGGGACTGGGAGGTATTGCGCCAGATTGAGCTCTTGCAGGCGCGAGGTGAGCTCGTAGGCCATCTGGATCTGATTGGTCAGGCTGTTGATCTGGGCCGCCGTCGTGTTGGCGTTGACGTCGTCGAGATTGCCGACCTGCTGCTGAAGGATCGTGAGCTGCGAGCTCATCGAACCGTTGGCGTCGGTGACCGCGCTCTGGGTCGAGCCAAGCTCGGCCTGAATGTTGGTCATCGAATCCATGCCCTGCGAGACGAGCGACGACGCGGCGGTGGCGACGGCCTGCTGCGCCGCGCCGCTGAGCTCGGACCCGCCGAACTCGCTCAGCATCGCGTAAGCTTGCGCCAGCTCCTGAAAGCCTGGCTGATTGGCGTTGGTCGAGGTCGTCACGGTCTGACCCGGCGCGATCTCGGCGCTGGTGTTGGCGCTCGAGGCCGAGGACCAGTCCGCGCTCCACGAGGCGCCCTCAAACAGCGCCGCGAACGGCCCGGAAAGAAAGCTCTGCATCGCCGAAGCCGAAATGTTCGCCGCCGCCGGATCGGTCGGCAGGATCCCGAATGCAGTCTGAAACGCCTGGTCGACCGCGGTCTTGGCGGCGGACGCGGGGGTCGAATAATAGTCCGCCATCGGCGCGACGGCGGAATTGATTCCGCCGAACACATATTGGTCGCCCGAGGTCGCGTTCGCCGACGCGATCAGCGACTGAAGCGCCGACTGGCCCATGTTCTGGAGCGAAGCGCCGGAATTGGCGCTGGGCGTCCAGGTCGCCAGGTCGTTGAGGGTCGTTTGGGCGTTGGAGCTGATCGCCGAAAGCGCGCTCTGCGCGGTCGAAAGGCTCGTCGAAACGATGCTGTTGTTGCTGGTCAGCGTCTGGAGCTGGCCGACCTGCTCTTTGAGCGACAGCTCGTAGCCGGATTGCTCGCCAAGCTGAAGGCCGAGGTCGGCGTATTGGCCGGTCGATTCCTCTGTCATCGCCGTCGTCAGCGACGACTGGGCCTGCATCGCCGGCAGCACGAGGCTCGTGGCCAGCGCCTGGCTGGAGACGAAGTTCGCGCTCATCGTCGTCATGCGGCGTCCAGCAAGGCCGAGAACATGCTGGTGACGGTGGTCAAGAGCTTCGCCGACGAGGCGTAGGAGTTTTCGAGGTTGAGCATGTTCGTCATCTCGGCGTCGAGATTGACGCCGGTCGCATTCGACAACGCCGAGGTCGCCTGGGTGGCGAGCGCATTCTGATAGGAGGACGAGTCGCTTGCCTGCTGGTTCTCGCCTTGCAGGCAGCTCACTGACGCGTTGGCGTAGTCGGCGAGGCTCGACGATGAGCCGAGGCCCGCGGACGGGTCGAAGCTCTGGCTCGCGCTGATCTCACCGGCGAGCTCCTGGATGCGTCCGGTATAACTCGCCGAGCCGGTCGAGTTGTAGGTATAGGCCGGGTTTCCGGGGTCGGAGATGCCTCCGTCGCGGAGGAGATTCGGATTGCCGCCCTGCGCCGCGTCGACATTCGGATTGACCTCGATCGTGGCGGCGAGACCCGTCGTCGCCGTCATCGAGGGCAGGCTGGTCGCTCCCGGCGCGGTGAACAGGCCGGGCAGCGAGGGCAGCGTCGGCGTGGCCGATTGATCGCTTTCGGCGAAGGCGTTGATGAGGCCGCCGGCGATCTGGTCGAGCTGGGCCTGATATTCGGGCGCGAGCGTGTCGCGTAGCGCTGCATAGCCGGCGAGTGCGCCCGACTGAATGGGCATCGGCGAATTGGCGCCGGTGATCGGCACGCCGTCGACGGTGACCGGCGCGCCGCTCGCGCCGTCGACGAGCGTCGGGGTCGGAGTGAAGGAGACGACGCTCGGCGCATCCTGGAACAGGGTGACGCCGCTGTCGGTGTAAATGGACTCTGAGCCGTTGGCGGCGGTGACGGTCGAGACGCCGATCTGTTGCGCGAGCTGGGTCACGATCGAGTCGCGCGTGTCCTCGGCGCTGGCGACGTTGCCGCCGGTTTGTAGTCCGGTCACGACGGAGTTATTGGCGGCGGTGAACTGACTCAGAAGCGAATTGATCGCGCCGACCGAGGTGGCGATGTTCTGGTCGGCCTGCTCGCGCACCTGCGCGACCGTCGCGCTCCCGCTGTTGAGCGACGACGCGAGATCGGAGGCAGCCGACACCACGGCGTCGGCGGCAGACGACGAGGTTGGCGAGTCTTCATAAGTGGCGAGCGCGCTTTGCAGATTGGCGAGCATCGCCGACGGCGAAGCGCCGTTCTGGTCTGCGCCCGAGGTCGAAGAGGCCGATGAGCTGTCGTCGACGGTCGCGGCTAGCGTCGACAGCCCGTCGGATATCGCCTGCTGCGTCGCCGCCTGCGAGGTCGAGCTCGACACCTGCTCCAGGAGCGCGGCATTGGCCTCGCGGGTGACCGAAGCGACATCCGCGCCGCCGTAGGAATTCGTCACGACATTCGCGATCTCGCGCGAATAGCCGGGCGTATTGGCGTTGGCGATGTTGTTCGAGACGACGGCGGTCTGCGCCGAATTGACGGCGAACGAAGAGCTGATGACGTTGAACGCGGTCGACAGGCTCATCGGGGGTTCCCGGACTCATTCGGCCTCACGGCTTCAGCCCGTTCAGGACGTCGAGAATGTCGGCCCCGGTCTGAAACACCTTGGAGTTGGCCTCGTAGGCGCTCTGGGCCTGGATCATCTCGGTCAGTTCGGTGGCCAAATCGACCGTCGAGCTTTCGAGGGATGAGGATTCGATCGAGCCGAAGCCTGCGCCGCCGGCGGTCCCCAGATAAACGGGGCCGGACGCAGCGGTTGGCAGGAAGGCGTCGCCGTTGACGGACGTGAGATTGTCGGGGCTCGCCACGTTGGCAAGCGGAATGTCGTAGGCGGTGGTCGACGTCCCATTCGCATAATTGAAGGTCAAGGCTCCGTTGGTCCCGACGGAGACGCCGCTGATGCCGCTCGGAGCGTTGCCGTTCGCGGTCGCGGCGGTCACGTTGAAGGCCGCGGCGAGCTGCGTCATGCTGCTCAGATCGAGCGACATCGGCTGCCCGTTCGGCACCGCAATCGAAAGCGGCGAGCCGGAGGTGAGCGCGCCGGTCGTCGGACTGAAGGTAAGCGTCTGGGTCGCGAGCGGACCGGACGAATAGGGAAAGCCGCCGCTGGCCGACGCATCTGCCGCGTCGTAGGCGTCGACTTCCCAGGTGTTTGGGCCGGTGTTGGTGAAATAGACATTGATCGTGTGGGCGCCGCCGAGATTGTCGTAGACCACGAGCGAGGTCGCTTCGGTATAGGTCGAGCTCGCGGTATTGGCCGATGGCAGATCGGCGGCGGCGACCGGCGTCGCCGTCGAGGGCAGATTGGCGGTGAGCGAGGCGGCGGTCGTCGCCGTCGCGGTCTGGCCGGCGTCGTTGACATTGACCTTCACGAGTCCGGTCAGCGAATTCGCCGCAAGCGGCGAAGCGCCGTTCTGAACGTTCTCGCCCATCAGGTAATAGCCGGCGCTGTTGACGAGGTTGCCCGAGGCGTCGGGCGCGAACGATCCGTTGCGGGTGAGGAAGAGCTCCCGAGTTGGACACGACAAAGAAGCCCGAGCCCTGGATGGCGAGGTCGGTCGTCGTCGAAGTCGAGACGACGTTGCCCTGAAGCGAATTGAGCGAAACCTGGCTCGTCGCGACGCCGCCGTAGTCCGGGTCGCCGTTGCCGATCTGGTCGACCAGGGACGAGAAATCGGTTTCGACGTTCTTGTAGCCGGTCGTGTTGGAGTTGGCGACATTCTGGGAGATCGACGACAGCCAGTTTGAATCGGCTAACATTCCCGACACGCTGGTGTTCAGAATGCTCATGGGGCCTCCTCGGCGGACGCATCCATTTGAGGCCCGTGGCCTTGCGCGAAGCTGGCGCCCGGCCGCATTGGCGGAGGCGGGCCGCTATCGCTCATGCGAGATCAGCTGGCGGAGCGCACCAGGCTCCCGATCAAAAGGTTCCAGCCGTCGATCAGGACGAAGAACAGGATCTTGACCGGCAGCGAGATGACCGAAGGCGGCAGCATCATCATGCCCATCGACATGGTCAGCGTCGCGACGATCATGTCGATGACGAGAAACGGCAACACGATCAGGAACCCGATCTCGAAACCTCGACGGAGCTCGGAAATCATGAAGGCCGGTATGAGGAGCCTCAGGTCCGCCTTGGAGCGGTCCGCGGTCTCGAATCGCCCTTTCGACAGGCTCTCGAACAGGGCCATGTCCTTTTCGCGCACCTGGGCGAGCATGAATTCCCGGAACGGCTCGATGACCGCGGCGAGCGCATCCTGCTGGCTGATCTGGTTATCCATCATCGGCTTCAATCCGTTTTGCCACGCGCGGTCGAAGGTCGGCGCCATGACAAAGAAAGTCATGAACAATGACAGACTGATGAGGACGAGATTCGCCGGCGCGCTCTGCAAACCGAGGCCGGAACGCAAAAACGAAAGCGCGACGATGAAACGGGTGAAGCTCGTGACCATGATGAGAAGACCCGGCGCGACCGAAAGCACGGTCAGAATCGCGACCAGCTCGATGATGCGGCCGCTCGCCGTGGCGCCGCCGGCGGGGATGAGGGCGTTGAGATCGACGGTCTGCGCCGACGCCGGGCAACTTGCCGCCAGGAGCGCGACGGCCGCTCGGACTGCTCGCCTCATTGCACCACCAATGTTCGGATCACGAACGCGCGCACCTTCCCGTCGCTGCGGATCGCCGCCCGCTCATTGAGATCCTGGCGGATGTTCTCGAGCCCGATCGGGCCTTCGAGCTGCCGCAAGGACACCGTGCGCAGATAGGCGAGGATATCGTCGCCGATCCGGCCGGCCACGGCGTCGGGATGCGGCAAAGTCCTGGGATCGAAAATGATCGAACCTTCGAGGCGGACCCAGGTATCCTGCGGCGCGCCAAGATTGGTCACGATCGGGGGCAGATCGACGATGGTCGAGGGTTCCGCCGGCGACGCGCCGGCCGACGATTCCGCGGGCTTGTCGGCTCCTGGCGGCGCGCCGGCGCGCGAAGCCTCGAACGCAGCGCCGGCGAAGGCGGCCAAAATGACGACGACCGCCAATTCGATCAGCGACGCCTTCCACGAATTCCCCGCGGCGGCGCCCTGCGGCAAGGCGGAATCAGACATCAGCGCTCCGGCTAGTGGTCCGCTTCATCTGGTTTGAAACCAGCTTGCTTTGTCACCCCCGCGAAAGCGGGGGTCCAGAGGCGTCCGGCCCGACGGATGGATCCCCGCTTTCGCGGGGATGACAGGTCGTTGTCGACAGCGGACAACGCATTCTCCCTGACCGAAGCGGACCACTAGAACGGCCTCAAGGCATCGTAGACCTGCTGTCCCCAAGGCGGCTGCTGAAAATCGTTCGACCGTCCGCGGCCCCCGTAGGCGATGCGGGCCTCGGCGATCCGGTCATAGGCCACGGTGTTGTTGAGCGAGATGTCGAGCGGGTTCACGATCCCCGCGACCGTCAGCTGTCGCATCTCATAGTTGACGCGCACTTCCTGCGATCCGGAGATGACGAGATTGCCATTGGAAAGGACGCGGGTGACGATCGCCGCCACCGACACCTGAATCTGCTCCGACCGGTCGATGTTGCCCTGGCCCTGGGTGGAGGACTGCGTCGACAGGTCGCCAAGAGCCTTGGAGGGCTGGCTGGCCGAGGATGACGACGATCCGCTGTTGTAGCCGAAGTCGATGACGACCCCGTCCTTGTTCGTCTGCGAGCGGCCCGAGGCGTTATCGAGCGTCGCCTTGTCGTTGATCGAAATAATCACCCGCACGATGTCGCCGACATGGGCGATCCGCGGTTGGCTGTACAATGACGGCGGTGGTCCAGTCGAAGGCGGCGGCGGCACGGCGAGGGCATTGGCGCTCTGGATCCCGGCGGTCTCCTCGGGGGCGAGCCCGGCCCCAACCGGCGAGAAGAACGGTTCGCGCATGAACTCGCTCGCGCTGTTCCAGCAGCCGCTGACCAAGAGTGCGATCGCGAGCAACATCGGCGGCAGAATGAGCCGCATCAGGATTTTTTCTCTCCGCCGTTCGCGCCCGAGAGGAACGATGCGAGCTTGCTCGCCCGCTCCGCCTCCATCTCGTCGAGAATGGCCCCCGCGGCGCTGGGCTTGAGTTTACCCAGGATCGCCGCCGCCATTTGATCGTCCATGGCGCTGAGTTGAACGGCGGCGTTTTCCGGCTGCATCCTGGCATAGATGGCGACAAGATCGTCGCTTGCCGCCTTGAGCAAGGCGTCCCGCTTGGCGACCCACTCCTGCATCGACGTCTCGGCTTTCTCGAGATCGGCGAGCCGCTGCTTGACCTGGGCGTCGAGTTCGCCAAGACGTTTCGTCTGCCAGGCGATTCGCGCCTCGGCGACCGAAGGCGCGACGTTGCCGCAGAAGCGGCTGGCTTCGATCTCCGCCGCTCTTTCCGCATTCGATTTTGCTTTTTGGCTCTCCGGCGTCCGCCCGTCCTGGGCGCTTGCCGGGCACGCGAAGAGAGCAGCGGCGGCGAGAGCGTTGACAAGGCCAAGTCTGGGGCGCGTTCGAGTTGTCTGGCCTCGGGATAAGGTGGGAGTCGGCATGTGTCGGCCTCGGATTGGACGACATCCTCGATCGTCCGCCTTGCGCTGGACTGACCTGAGCGGAATGCGTCCCGGTTACACCTGAGGCGCCTCCGCCGCGCGCGTCACTGAATCACCAGATCGGCCTGCAGCGCGCCGGCGGTCTTGATCGCCTGGAGGATGGCGATGATCCCCGGCGGCTTGACTCCGATCCGGTTCAAGCCGCTGACCAACGTTCTGAGGCTTGATCCGCCGACGATGGCGACCGGCCCGCCCGACTGCTCGACGTCGATCTTGGTATTGGGGGTGACGACCGTCCGGCCATTTGCGAACGGGTTGGGTTGGGAGACGCGCGGTTGCTCGTTGACGCGCACTGTCAGCGTCCCGTAGGTCACCGCGACGGTCGAGATCTGCACGTCCTGACCGACGACGACCGTGCCGGTTCGCGCGTCGAGAACCACCCGCGCGGCCATGTCCGGCTCGACCTGCAGCTCCCCGACCTCCGCCATGAACCGCGCGAACGAGACATTGCGCGGGCGGAACAATTCGACCGATCGGCTGTCGACTTCATAGGCCGCATGGGCCCGGAATCGCTCGCGCGAATAGGCGTTGATCGCATCGACGATCCTCACAGCGGTTGCATAGTCGGGGTTCTTCAGTTCGAGCATCGAGCGCAATTCGTCGGGAAAGGCTTGAACTTCGTGCTCGACGATCGCGCCATTGGGAATTCGGCCGGCGGTCGGAACGCCTTGGGACAGCGTCTCGCCCTGGCCTTGGGTCTCGAACCCGGTCACGGAGACGGCGCCCTGGGCTGATGCGTAGACCGCGCCGTCCGCGGATTGGAGCTGCGTGAGCAGCAGCGTCCCCCCCATCAGGGACGGCGCATCGCCGAGCGCGGAGACAGTGACGTCGAGCCGCGTGCCCACCTCGATTCCGGCGGCGGGATCCGTCGTAACGATCACCGAGGCGACGTTGCGGTTGCGCAGCGACGCGCCGTGCACGTCGAGGCCCAGGTGCTCGAGCATCGCCTGGATGGATTGCTGCGTGAACGGCGCATTGCCAATGGTGTCGCCGGAACCCTGAAGGCCGACCACGAGGCCATAGCCGACCAATTGGCTGTCGCGCGCGCCGCGCAGGACCGAAATATCCTTGATCCGAACCGCTGCGGCGGGCGCGGCGGCAAGGCAAATCACCAGCGCAAGAAATAGTCGGCGAATCATCCCCCGCTCACTCTGACCGTGCCGTCCGGCTGGACGGCGCCGGACACAGTGACGCCGCTGTCGCTATTGCGGACCCTGACGACGTCTCCGATCGAGCCGTCCTGCAACGCCGCGCCGGTCGTCATGATGACGAGGCCGCCTTCGGAATAGATCAGCTTGACCTCCGTCCCGTTGGCGACGAGCTTGCGGTTGGACACTCCGTAAAAGGGGATGGCGTGCCCCGGGAGCAGCGTGAGCCGCGCAACCTTGCCGACGATGAGCGAGCGCTGCTCGACGAACGGCCCCGATCCGTCGCGCGCCGCCTCGGCGACGTCGGCAAGCATATCGTCGCGGATCACGTCGCCCGGATAGATGACGACCCTCGGGGTCGGGGCGAGGGCTTCCTGCGCCGCCGCCGGCACGGCGCAACAAGCGGCGATCGCGGCGATCGCGGCGTTGAGGACGGATCGGGCTCGCGTCGAGCTCATTGACGTGCTTCTCCCGGCCTAGCTGCGCATATTGGAGATGGTGCCGGACATCTGGTCCGCCGCCTGGATCACCTTGGAGTTCATCTCATAGGCGCGCTGGGCCATGATGAGGTTGGTGATCTCGGTGACCGGATCGACGTTCGAAGCCTCGACGTAGCCCTGCTGAATGATGCCGAAAGCGGTGTCGCCGGGAACGCCGACGGTCGGCTGGCCGGATGCGGCGGTCTGCTGGAAGTAATTGCCGCCGAGCGCTTCGAGGCCCGCATCGTTCACGAAGTTCGCGATCGTCATTTGCCCGAGCTGCTGCGCCGTCGTCTGGCCCGGAATCGTCGCCGAGACCAGCCCGGTCTGGCTGATGGTGACCGCCGTAGCCGTCGAGGGCACGAGAATCGGCGGCGTCACGGTGTAGCCGTCCATGGTGACGAGCTGGCCGTTGGCGTTGGTGTTGAACGCGCCGTCGCGGGTGTAGACGGTGTCGCCGTTCGGCGTCGTTACTTCGAACCAGCCGCGGCCGTTGATCGCCAGATCAAGAGTGTTGCCGGTGTTGGTCAGAGCGCCCTGGATGTTGACGCTGCGAACCGCGGCGGTGCGAACGCCGAGGCCGATCTGCGCGCCTTCGGGAATGGTCGCGTCGCGGCCACGGTTGGAGACCCCCATGAGACGCTCGGTCTGATAGATGAGGTCGGTGAATTCGGCGCGCGAGCGTTTGAAGCCGGTGGTGTTGATGTTGGCGATATTGTTCGCGATCACCTCCAGGTTCTGTTCCTGGGCGCTCATGCCCGTCGCCGCGATCGCCAACGCTCTCATTCCGCATCCTCCGCTTCCACTCCGAACCGCACATGCCGCGAAACCCCGATCAGATCGTCATTCGCGCGATCTCTTGATAAGCGGCGACCGCCTTGTCGCGGATCGCGAGAACGGTCTGCAGCGAACGCTGCGCCGCCATCACCGACTCGACCACTTTCATCGGCGCCGCTGCGCCTTCGACGCCCTGGATGGCGACCGCCTCGCCGGTTTGCAGCGTGTCGATCGCCGACCCGATCGCCTGCGTGAGCGCCTGGTCGAAGCTCGGCCCGTCCGTCGGCGCGGCGGTGGATTGCGGGCTGCGAACGCTCGCGCTCTGGCCCGCGGAGCCGATGGCGGTAACGCCTTCGATCATCGTTTAATCCCCGCGCCGCGGCCGCTGGCCATTCAGGCGTCCTTCATGAGGCTGACGGCCGTGTTCAGCATGTCGGCCGACTGCTTGGCGACTTGAAGATTGGCCTCGTAGCTGCGGTTGGCCTCGCGCATGTCGGCCAGTTCAACCAGCACGTCGACATTCGGCATCTTCACCATGCCGTTTTCGTCCGCCGCCGGATTGCCCGGGTCGCGCTCGAGTTTGAACGGCGTCGAATCGACGCCGATCGACTTGACCTCGACCAGGTTGGCCCCGAGCGTCCGATCCATCTCGCTCTCGAACGAGACCGTCTGCCGGGCGTAGGGGGCGGCGCCGGGCGTCGAG
This sequence comes from Roseiarcus sp., assembly GCA_049584355.1. GTDB lineage: Bacteria > Pseudomonadota > Alphaproteobacteria > Rhizobiales > Beijerinckiaceae > Roseiarcus. The sequence goes on from JBAUXQ010000221.1 coordinate 14,883, forward strand.
CCCGTCGACTGGGCGTTGGCGATATTCTCCGAGACGACACGCAGCCGCATCGATTGCGCCTGGAGCCCGGAGGCGGCGATGTGGAGCGCAGTCTGCAACGGATCCGGCATGACCGCTCACTTGAGCGCAGAGAGAAGAAGCTGGTGAAAGGCGCGGCGAATGTTGGCGCTCATCGTATAGTCCCGATTGACGTCGCCGAGATTGATCATCTGCTGTTCGAGGTTGACGGTGTTGCCGGACAGCGTCTGTTCCGCCGGCTCGACCTCGATTTGGCGCAATGCGCCGGCCTGCGATTGCGGCGACGACAAATGCGCGGGATTGGTCGACGCCATCTCGATCGGGGAAGAGTCGAGAACGGCCGAAAACGGCTGGATGTCGAGGGCGCGATAGCCGGGCGTGTTTGCATTGGCGACGTTGCCGGCGATCGCCGTCTGGCGCGCCGACAGCCATTGCGCCTTCTGCGAAGCAACTTCGAAGAGGTAGATCGAGGACAATTGGACGCGACCCCGGTGGGAAGACTGGATCGACCCTGCGCGGCCCGCCTTGCATGGGGCTTGCCCCGCGACTTAACTAGCGGGACCCCAGTCGCGCGCTGTCGAGGGCCGCGGAAAGGCGTTCCGCCTTGGCCAATTCGTCCAGGCCCTGCTCGTCGAACAGGATGTCGATGATTTCGACTCCCGCCCGGCGCTGGCCGATCTTCAGGCGAAAAAACGCACAAACGGCGGCGTGGCGGAACTCCATGTCGATCTCGACGATCGGGGTTGCGTCCCACGGCGCCGTGAAGCTCGCCGACAGCGCGTAACGCAAGGTTCCGCTCTTGAAAAATAGCTCGGTCGAGGAATTGACGAGATCGGCGATGTTAGCCGCATGGTCGTTCAGGATCATCGACATGAGTTCCGCTGCGTCAGTCAGCCTGAGTTCGCTGGCGACGTCCACCAGCGCGTCGGCGATGATTTGCTCGCGCGCGAACGGACGACGCGACCGTGGACCTCGCCCGACCGGATTCATTGCCTTCGTTGGGCCCATTGAGCCTTCCTCTGCTGGATGAGGTGTACATCTCGGCGACCGCTCGATAGAATTCCGCCGGAATCGGTCGATCGACGTCGCCGGCGGCGTAGAGCGAACGCGCGAGCGGCTGGTCCTCGATCACCGGGATGCCGTGGTCTTCGGCGATCGAGCGGATCTTGAGCGCGATGAAATCGGCGCCCTTGGCGACCACGATCGGCGCGCCGCCCTCGGCGCGAACGTATCGCATCGCTACCGCGTAGTGGGTAGGGTTGGCCACGACCATCGTCGCGCGCGGCACCGCGGACAGCATCCGCCTGCGCGAGCGGTCGAGACGAAGCGAGCGTAAGCGCGCCTTGATCATCCGGTCGCCCTCGGCCTGCCGGAGCTCCTCCTTGAGTTCCTGCC
>JBAUXQ010000222.1:0-7552 GCA_049584355.1 Roseiarcus sp.
CGACCCTGACAATCGCCGCCCGCGCCGCGATCGTGGCGGTCGCGGCGATCATGAGGACGAGAAAGACGAGCGCCGGCGCGGCGCCGACGCGGATCGTACCGCCGGAGCCTGGATCGCGGTTTGAACCCGATTCGCGCTCGACAATCATGACGCCTGACCTCGCAGTTTCGATGGGGTGGACGACGGCTGGCATTTGTTCGGAAACACGGTTAAAGCCGCGTTAAGCGGCCAGCCCTCGCCGTCCCCGGGGATCGCGTTGCTAAGGTTCGAAAACGTCGGTTTGCGCTACGGCATGGGACCGGAGGTCGTCGGCGACCTCAATTTTTCCATCGCCCCGCAAAGCTTTCAGTTCCTCACCGGCCCGTCCGGCGCCGGCAAGACGACCCTGATGCGGCTGATGCTGCTGGCGCTGCGCCCGACGCGGGGAACGGTGCGAGTCTTCGGCCGTGACGCCGCGGTATTGACCAAGGACGACCTGACGGCGCTGAGGCGGCGCATCGGCGTGGTGTTCCAGGACTTTCGCCTGCTCGACCATCTCACCACCTATGAGAACGTGGCCCTGCCGCTCAGGGCGATGGGACGCGAGGAATCGGGATATCGGGCCGAAGTGATCGAGCTTCTGCGTTGGGTCGGTCTCGGCGACCGCATGGATGCGCCCCCGCCGGTGCTCTCCGGCGGCGAAAAGCAGCGGGCGGCGATCGCGCGGGCGCTGATCGTCCGGCCGGAGCTTCTGCTCGCGGACGAGCCGACCGGCAATGTCGATCCCGGCCTCGCGCGGCGCCTCCTGAGGTTGTTCGTCGAGCTTCACCGGCTCGGCACCGCGGTCGTCATCGCCACCCATGATCTCCAGCTCATGGACCAATTCGGCTTCGCCCGCCGGCTGGTCGTGGGCGACGGCAAGCTCACGATCTTCGACGGGTCGCCGTCGTGAATGAACCGATCATCGACCCTCTGCTTGCCGCCGAGCCGGAGGCGACGTTCGAGAGTGAGGCGCAGCTCATTCCGCGCGACTCGGTCGCCGGCCGCGCCCTGGTCGTGGTGATCGCGATCATGACCTTTCTCGCCTGCCTGACGGCGGGCGCGGCGCTGCTGGTCGCCGACGCCTCGCGCGGCTGGCGCTCGGAGGTGCTGCGCGACGCCACCATCCAGGTGAAGGCGGGCCCTGGCGACAATATCGACAGCCTGGTCGCCAAAGCCGTCTCGATCGCCTCGCAGGCGAAAGGCGTCGAGTCCGTTCATGCCTATTCGAAAGCCGAATCAGAGCGGCTGCTCGAACCGTGGCTGGGCAATGGGCTCGATCTCAGCCAATTGCCGATCCCCCGGCTCATCGTCGTCCGGCTCAGCGGCCAGCAGCGGCCGGAGGATCTCGCGGCGCTGCGAGCGGCGCTGGCGTCAGCGGCGCCGCAGGCCAATCTCGACGACCATCGCATCTGGGCGGAGCGCATCGGCACGATGGCCGACGCCGTCGTCGTCCTCGCCGCCGCCCTCTTCGCCCTCATGATCCTGGCGATGGGGACGGCGATCGGGTTCGCCACCCGCGGCGCGATGGCGGGCAACCGCGAGATCGTCGAGGTGCTGCATCTCGTCGGCGCGTCCGACAGGTTCATCGCCAGGGAGTTCCAGACCCATTTCCGCCGCCTTGGACTTCGCGGCTCGATGATCGGGGGACTGGCGGCGATGGCTTTCTTCGCCGCGGCGTCGTTCCTCTCCTTCTTGTGGGCGCATTCGCCGGGCGGCGATGAGATCGCAGCGATGTTCGGATCGTTCGCGCTCGGTCCCTACGGCTATGTCGCGCTGGCGCTGGTCTGCGCCGCCGTCACCCTGCTGACCGGTCTTCTTTCCAGAGAGATCGCTCTACGCCATTTGCGGACGCTGACATAAGACGTGCGGCGTCTTCCCTCATCGTGAACCCTCGACGGCCAAAATGCTGGCAACGCGATCGCTGCTTTTCAACGCCCTGTTCTACCTGAACCTGGTCGTTCTCATGATCGTCGGCCTGCCGACCATGCTGTTCGGCAGGAAAGCCGTGTTCGCCCTCGCCCGCCTGTGGGGCGCGATTTCCGTCTGGCTTCTGGAGGCGATCTGCGGCCTCAAGCTCGAATATCGCGGGGTCGAGAACATCCCGCCGGGCGCGGTCCTGATCGCCGCCAAGCATCAGTCGTTTCTTGAGACCTTCGCGCTGCTCAAATATGCGCCCGACTTCGCCATCATCCTCAAGCGCCAGCTCACCTACGTGCCGCTGTTTGGCCTCTATCTCATCGTCTCGCAGCAGATCGCAATCGACCGCGGGCGGGGCAGGCAGGCGCTGCAGCAAATCACCGCCGCCGCCAAAACAGTGTTCGCCGCCGGACGACAGGTCTTCATTTACCCGGAGGGAACCCGGCGCGTCCCCGGCGCGCCGCCGAAATACAAGCAAGGCGCGGCCGCTCTCTATGCCGGGACGGGCGTCCCCTGCCTGCCGGTGGCGGTCAATACCGGCCTCTTCTGGCGCCGGCACGGCTTCCTCAGGCGCCCAGGCGTGGCCGTGATCGAATATCTGCCCGTAATCGCGCCCGGGCTTGACCGCGACGCCTTCGGCGAGCGCCTGGAATCGACAATCGAAAGCGCCTGCGCCCGCCTCAACGCGGAAGCGCTCGCCACAGACCCGTGGCTCGCGGACGTGCTGGCGGACGGCGTCAATAGCGACGCGAAAGCGCCCACTCGGCTTGACTAGAATCACGATATGTTCTATCTCTGTTCGCTCATTGATCCGGGGCGCCGACGATGTCGTTATCCTATGAAATCATGGCTCCGACCATCGAGCGGACGCCCGGCTTCTCCGACCCGTCGGCGCCGCCGTGGATCGCCCCTTCAAGTCATGGGGGAGATCATTCGGGCGGCGGCGCGCTCGCGGCGCTGGCCGGCTTGTCGTTCTCGTCGCGATTCTGTTCGTGGACGGGCCTATCCGGCAGCCGATATGTCTTTTCGGTCTATCCGGCGTCGACCTGCCCGGCGTTTTGCCACGCCGTGCTGATCGCGGCCGTGCGCGACGGCCCTCGCCGGCGGCGCATTGTTTCAGTTCGCGACACCGGCGTCTTTCCGGAGCCGGTCGTCGCCCGCGCCCAACGCGAATTTCGCGCCTTCGGCCCTGGCCTCGAGTTCCATCTCCATTTGCTTTCGTCGTCTCCTGCCGACCGGGCGGCGACAATCGCCGATCTGGCGATCGCCCCGCGATAAAGGGCGGCCGCGCGGTCACTGACCCGCTCTCAGCCTGGCGCTGAGCCACTCGAGGTCGCGATCCCGGACGCCCATCGCTTGCAGATGGTCGTGGGTTTCGAGGACATATTCAGGGTTGTCGCCCGACCGCCCCGCGCCGGCGCGCACGTAGGCCAGCATCGCCTCGCGGTCGAGGCGCCCCGCGTACTGCTCATGGAGGCGGTCGGCGACATAGGTCAGCGCCTGCACGCGCTCGCCGCATTCGAGGGTGATCGGCGCGATGCGCTCGAGATAGACGGCCGTCGCCTGCTCCCGTTCTCGCAGGTAGCGGATCGTGGTCTCGCGCAGGGCCGAGTCGACCTCAAACGCCACTCCCTGACACGCGCCGCCCCGATCAAGGCCAAGCACCAGTCCGGGCCGCTCGGGCGAGCCGCGATAGACATGGGAATAGACGCACAGGCTTCTCCGCCAGCCGCGCAGCGTCGCCTTGCATCGGCGCGCGTAGGCGAATCCCGGCCGCCACATCAGCGACCCGTACCCGAACACCCAGAGGCTCCCGTCCGACGCGGGGGCGGCCGGGGCCGTCACGTAACCGGCTCGTCCGTTTCGGCGGCGCGCCGGCCAAAATCCGGCGCCGCGGTTTCCTGGCCCTCGGCGACAATGCCGAGCCGGATCGTTCGGGTGCGGGTGAACAGGGCGAACAGCCCGTCGCCGTCGCCGCGGCGGATCATTCGCTGCAATGCGGTCAGGTCCTCGCTGAAGCGGCCCAGCATCTCCAGCACCGCGTCCCTGTTGTGCAGGAACACGTCGCGCCACATCGTCGGATCCGAGGCGGCGATGCGGGTGAAATCGCGGAAGCCGCCGGCCGAGAACTTGATGACTTCCGAGCGGGTGACCTCTTCGAGATCCGCCGCCGTGCCGACGATGTTGTAGGCGATCAGATGCGGCACATGGCTGGTGATCGCCAGCACCAGGTCATGATGGGCCGCGTTCATGATTTCGACATGCGACCCCAGCGCTTCCCAGAACGCCCTGACTTTCGTCACCGCTTGCTCGTCGGCCCCCTCCGGGGGCGTGAGAATGCACCACCGGTTCACGAACAGGCTCGCAAATCCGGCGTCCGGCCCCGACTGCTCGGTTCCAGCGACCGGATGGGCAGGCGCCAGGCGGGCATGACCGGGCAGCGCCGCCTCAAGGGCGGAGATCACCGCGCTTTTGACCGACCCGACGTCCGAGACGATCGTCCCCGGCCTCAGCGCCGGCGCGATGGCGCGTCCGACCGCCGCGTAAGCCCCGACCGGCACGCAGAGAATGACGCAATCGGCGCTGCGCACGGCTCGAGCGGGATCGTCGGTGACGACGTCGCCGAGCCCCAAGGCCTTGGCCCGTTCCAAGACCGCTACCGAATGGTCGGCGACGACAATGCGCCTTGCGGCGTTGCGGCGGCGCGCGGCGCGGGCGATCGACGAGCCGATCAGTCCGACGCCGACGATCGCCAGCTCGTCGAAGATCGGCTCGACGAGCGGCGCCCCAAGCCGGTCAATCACCTTCGCCCCCGCATGAATTCGCCAAGCGCGGCGACCACGCCTCTGTTGGCCTCCTCGCCGCCAACCGTCAGCCTGAGCGAGTCGGGGAGCCCGTAAGCTGCGACCGCCCGAAGGATGAAGCCGCGCGCGCTCAAAAATGCGTCCGCATCCGCGGCGGTCCGGCCGGATTCCTTCGGGAAAGTCAGCAGCAGGAAATTTCCGACGCTCGGCGTCACCTCGATCCCAAGCTTCGCGATCGCTTCGGTGAGCCAGGGCAGCCAGCGCGAATTGTGGGCGATCGCGCGCTCGACATGGGCCATGTCCTCAAGGCTGGCGACGCCTGCGGCCTGCGCTGCGCCGTTCAGATTGAATGGGCCGCGGACGCGGTTCAATGCGTCCAGAACATGGGCCGAGCCGTAGGCCCAGCCAACGCGCAAGCTCGCAAGACCATGGATCTTCGAGAACGTCCGTGTCATCACGACGTTGTCCAACGTCGAAGCAAGCTCGAGGCCGGCGGCGTAGTCGTTACGGGTCACGTATTCGGCGTAAGCCGCGTCGACCACAAGCAGCGTATGAGGCGGCAGGCAGGCGTGCAGGCGCTTGACCTCGGAGAAGGAGATGTAAGTGCCGGTCGGATTGCTCGGGTTGGCCAGGTAGACGATCTTCGTGCGAGCGGTGGTCTTCGCCAGAATTGCGTCCACGCTCGCCGTCCTGTCGGTCTCTTTCGCCACCACGGGAACGCCGCCCGCGGCGCGAATGCAGATCGGATAGGTCAGAAAGCCGTATTGGCTATAGACGCCTTCATCGCCCGGGTGCAGAAACACGTGCGCGAGCAGAGCGAGCAGCTCGTCGGAGCCGTTGCCGCAGATGATTCGCGCCGGGTCGAGACCGTAGCGGCGGCCGATGGCGTCCCGAAGGGCTGTCGACGCTCCGTCGGGATAGAGCTCAAGACTGCCAGCCAGCGCGCGCACAGCCTCGATAGCCTTCGGAGACGGCCCGAGGGGTGATTCGTTTGACGACAGCTTATGGACCTTGGCCACCCCTGGGACCCGGCTCTTGCCCGGCACATAGGGATCGATCGCCAGGATTTCCGGGCGCGGCTGAGGCTTGAGGACAGAGTGGGTCGTCATGGCAGGTTCGATTAGCCTCAATTCGCGCGTTTGCGCAACGCCGAGGCGTCGAATCGATCCGCGTGGGCGCCGACCTCGGTCGCCCGAACGTCGGCGCCGCCGGCCGAGCGCAGCGCCTCGCTCACCGCATCGGCCGGAATATTCCCGGGCCGCGCCACCAGCAGGGAAAGCCCCATCCCATTGGCGGCGGACCCGATCGCTTCCGCGCCTATTTGGCGCATTGCTCCAGGAACGTCGGCGCGCCACCGGTCGAGCGTGACCGACTCGAGCACCACCTCGCGCGCACCGCCGTCGACGAGCGGTTTCGAGATCACGAACGCGGGCAACCCCGCGGGGTGATCGGTGCGCTCGACGAACGGCAGCCGGGCGATGATCTTGGGCGCGTCCGCCGGCACAAGCCGCGTCCACCAGGCGCCCGCTCCCGGACCGCCGTCAAGCGCAAACATGCCGAGATCGCCGCCCGATCCGCCGACCGCCCGGATCACATCCGCGGCGCCGACGTGCTGCACGCACGGAACCGTGAAGCCAAAATGAAACCGCGCCGAGTCACGCATTCTCGCGTCGTCCCCGGATACGTCGATGTGCACGCTATAGGGCGCCTGGATATAGGTGAAGGTCGAGATGATGACCCGCCAGATGCTTTCGACGGTATCGAGCGGGAGGCGTCCGCGATGCCGCTCGGCGATGGCCCGCATCATCGCGGCTTCGCGGGCCGGGCGGAACGCTGAACCCCCTCCCTGGCGGGTCTTGATCTCGATCAATTGGTCGATGACCCGTCCGCGCTCGATCAGAAGCTCATGCATGGCCGCATCGATGCGGTCGATTTCCACTCTGAGGTCGGCGAGGTTCGGCTTCGGCGGCTGGGACAAGGGGGCGGCCCTCTCCTTTGCGCAGTCTTGGTTGGATGTCCGGACACGCCGGGGCCGCGGCAGACCGGCTCTATGTGTTCATCGATTCGAAGAAATTTGCGTTCGTCTTGGTCTCGCGCAATTTCCCGAGCAGGAACTCGATCGCGTCGACGGTGCCCATCGGATTGAGGATCCGGCGGAGGACATACATTTTTTTGAGGATGTCAGGCGGCACCAGCAGTTCCTCTTTCCGGGTTCCGGACCGCGTGATGTCCATGGACGGGAAGGTGCGCTTGTCGGCGACCTTGCGATCGAGGATGATTTCCGAGTTGCCGGTGCCCTTGAACTCTTCGAAAATGACTTCATCCATGCGCGAGCCGGTATCGATGAGCGCGGTGGCGATGATCGTGAGCGAGCCTCCCTCTTCGATGTTCCTCGCCGCGCCGAAAAATCGCTTCGGCCGTTGCAGCGCATTGGCGTCGACGCCGCCGGTCAGAACCTTTCCGGACGACGGCACGACGGTGTTGTAGGCGCGTCCGAGCCGGGTGATCGAGTCGAGCAGGATGACCACATCCCGTCCGTGCTCGACCAGCCTCTTGGCTTTCTCAATCACCATCTCGGCGACCTGAACGTGGCGGACCGCGGGTTCGTCGAAGGTCGACGACACCACCTCGCCTTTGACCGATCGCTGCATGTCCGTCACCTCTTCCGGGCGCTCGTCGATCAGGAGGACGATCAAATAGCATTCCGGGTGATTGGCGGTGACCGACTGGGCGATGTTCTGCAAGAGCACCGTCTTGCCGGTGCGCGGCGGCGCGACGATGAGCGCCCGCTGCCCCTTGCCGATGGGCGC
>JBAUXQ010000223.1:0-4564 GCA_049584355.1 Roseiarcus sp.
AGCGATAGGCGCCTCGTTCCCCACCTTTAGCCGACGTTGACACCTCGCCCCCGACTCGCATCTTTATGGCGCCCGAAAGCGCGAGGCATGCGCGCGAGCGGCGACGAGGCGAGGAAACATGAACGACAGCGGAGCGGCGCGGGTCAGCGCCGGAGCGATTTCGGCCCGCATCGACCGGCTGCCGGCGACGCGCACGATCTGGACGATTATCGTGCTGCTCGGCTTCGGCATGTTCTTCGAGCTCTACGACCTCCTGTTTTCGGCCTATGTCGCGCCGAGTCTGGTCAAGTCCGGCCTGCTGACCGCCACGACCGCCGGCCTCTTCGGCACGACGGGGGTGGCGAGCTTCATCGCCGCCCTGTTCACCGGCCTCTTCATTGGGACAATTCTCTGTGGCTTTCTCGCCGACCGGTTCGGCCGGCGGGCGATCTTCACCTGGTCGCTTCTCTGGTACTCGGCGGCGAACATCATGGTGGCGCTGCAGAGCGACGCCGCCGGCCTCAATTTCTGGCGCCTCGTCTCCGGCGTCGGCCTCGGCGTCGAGATGGTGACCATCGGCGCCTACTTAAGCGAGCTCGCGCCAAAGGCCATTCGGGGCCGCGCCTTTGCGGTCAACCAGGCGATCGGCTTCATCTGCGTGCCGGTCGTCTCGTTCCTCGCCTATATGCTGGTGCCGACGGCGCCGCTCGGGCTCGAGGGCTGGCGCTGGGTGGTGCTGATCGGGGCGTTGGCCGCGCCGGTCGTCGTCTATTTGCGGCTCAGCCTGCCGGAAAGCCCGCGCTGGCTCGCCAAGCGCGGCCGGCTCGAGGAGGCGGACCGCGTCTTGAGCGGCATCGAGGCCAAGGTCGAGGCGGAGTATGGCCGGCCGCTGCCGCCGCCCGGCCTAGAGGAGCCGGTGTCGCCGGCGAGCCGCTTCCTCGACCTCTGGATCCCAGGAATTCGCGGCCGGGTGATCCTGATGAGCGTCTTCAACATCTTTCAGACCATCGGATTTTACGGCTTCAACAATTGGGTGCCCTCACTGCTGGTCAAGCAGGGGATCACGGTCTCGACCAGCCTCGGCTATACAACGGTGATCGCGCTTGCGGCGCCGCTCGGACCGCTGCTCGGATTCTTCCTCGGCGACCGGCTCGAGCGCAAATGGATCATCGTCGCATCGGCGGCGGCCATTCTTGTCTGCGGCCTCATTTTCGGGCAGACGCGCGATTCGGCGCTCATCATCGCCATGGGCGTGGCGCTGACGCTCGCCGCCAACATCATGTCGTTCAGCTTCCACGCCTACCAGCAGGAGCTGTTCCCGACCGGCATTCGCGCCCGCGCCGCGGGCTTCGTCTATTCGTGGAGCCGGCTGTCGGTGATCTTTTCGTCATTCGTCATCGCGTTCATCCTGAACGCGTCCGGCGCCTTCGGCGTCTTTGTCTTCATCGCCGCGGCGATGGGGGTCGTGATGGCGACAATTGGAATCTTCGGCCCGCGCACGACCAACCTCGCGCTGGAGGAGATCGCGCGATGAGGGGCGAGCGTCGCGCGTCGTTCGCCTAAACCGCCCGTTCGCCCAGATAGGTGAAGAATCGCAAGAGGTATCCGTCCGGATCGGCAACGACAAACTGCCGGTATCCGTTCTCGAGCTGATCCCGCCTATACCAGCGGTCTTCGAGCGGCAGGTAAAGAACGAACCCCGCCGCCTCGACGCGCGCGCAAAGCGCAGAAGCGTCAGCGACTTTGATCATGAAATTCGCGCCTCGGCCGAAAGGATGTTCGAGCGGCGCCGTGCGGAACCGCCGACCTGGTCCAGCCGCTTCTTCAAGCATGAGATGAGCGCCATCGAGGACAAGGTAGGCGAAACGCTCCTCAGGCCGATCGAACAAGACGCGGAAACCGAGCACGCTGCAGTAGAAATCAAGCGAGCGAGCGAGATCACAGACATCAAGTTCGGGAACGAGGCTCGGCATCGTCACTGTCGCCCGCAAGCCGATGAAAAAGCCGCGCGGCACTTGGTCTCGCGCGGCTTCCTTTCTGTCCCGTCGGAGGAAAAACGCCGGACGCTTACTCCGCCGCCATCCGCGCGGGCTCGCGGCGCGACGCGAGATCGAAGCGATCGAGCGCCATCACCTTGGCCCACGCTTTCGCGAAGTCCTTGACCAACTTTTCTTTCCCGTCGGAAGACCCATAGACCTCGGCAAGCGCCCTGAGTTGCGCGTGCGAGCCAAAGATAAGATCTGCGCGGGTCGCGGTCCATTTAACGTCGTTCGTCTTGCGGTCGCGCCCTTGGTACACGCCGTCCCCGCCGTCGACCGGCCGCCATTCCGTGCTCATGTCGAGCAGGTTGACAAAGAAGTCGTTGGTCAGGGTTCCGGGTTTCTTGGTGAAGACGCCATGCGGCGAGCCTGCGGCATTAGCGCCAAGGACGCGTAAGCCGCCGACCAGAACGGTCAGCTCGGGCGCCGTCAGCGTCAGCAATTGCGCCCGATCCACCAAGATCTGTTCAGGCCTGAGCCGCTGCTTGCCACGGAAGTAGTTGCGGAACCCGTCCGCGGTCGGCTCCAGCGGCTCGAAGGACTCGACGTCGGTTTCATCCTGCGACGCATCCATACGGCCCGGCGTGAAGGGAACCTTCACCGCCACTCCGGCGTCTTTCGCCGCCTTCTCGACCGCCGCGCCGCCGCCGAGAACAATCAGGTCCGCAAGCGACACCTTCTTGCCCCCGGAGGCGGAAGTGTTGAACGTCTTCTGGATTCCTTCGAGCTTCTCAAGAACCTTCGCCAGCTGAGCCGGCTGGTTGACGTCCCAGTCCTTCTGAGGGCTAAGCCGAATGCGCGCGCCATTGGCTCCGCCGCGCTTGTCGCCGCCCCGGAACGTCGAGGCCGACGCCCAAGCCGTCGACACCAGTTCGGATACCGAAAGGCCCGAGGCGAGGATTTTCGCCTTGAGATCGGCGATCTCCTTCTCACCGATCAGCGGATGGTTCACGGCCGGGATCGGGTCCTGCCAGATCAGCGTCTCTTTCGGAACAAGCGGGCCGAGGTAGCGGACGATCGGACCCATATCGCGGTGCGTCAGCTTGAACCATGCGCGAGCGAAGGCGTCAGCGAACTGGTCCGGATGCTCGTAGAAGCGCCGGGAGATCTTCTCGTATGCCGGATCAAGCCGCAACGCGAGGTCCGTGGTGAGCATCGACGGCGAACGGCGCTTCGACGGATCGTGCGGGTCCGGCACCGTACCCGCGCCGGCGCCCCCCTTCGGCGTCCACTGAAAGGCCCCTGCGGGGCTCTTCGTCAGCTCCCATTCGTAGCCGAACAGGTTCTGGAAGAAGTTGTTGCTCCATTTCGTCGGCGTCGTGGTCCAGATGACCTCGATGCCGCTGGTGATCGCGTCATTGCCTTTGCCGGAGCCGAATTTATTCTTCCACCCGAGGCCCTGCTCCTCGATGGTCGCGCCTTCGGGTTCGGGGCCGACATTGACCTTGGCGTCGGCGGCGCCGTGCGTCTTGCCGAAGGTATGGCCGCCCGCGATCAACGCGACGGTTTCTTCGTCGTTCATCGCCATGCGCTTGAACGTTTCACGGATGTCCCTGGCCGCGGCGATCGGATCCGGCTTGCTGTTCGGCCCTTCCGGATTGACGTAGATGAGACCCATCTGCACTGCGCCAAGGGGATGTTCGAGCTCGCGATCGCCAAAATAGCGCTTGTCGGCCAGCCACTCGCCCTCTGGACCCCAGTAGATGGAATCGTCGGCCTCCCAGCTGTCCCCGCGTCCGCCGCCGAAACCGAAGGTCTTGAAGCCCATCGATTCGAGGGCGACGTTGCCGGTGAGAATCAAAAGATCGGCCCACGAGATCTTCCGGCCGTATTTCTGCTTGATCGGCCACAGCAGGCGGCGCGCCTTGTCGAGGCTCGCATTGTCCGGCCAGCTGTTGAGCGGCGCAAAACGCTGCTGGCCATATCCGGCGCCGCCGCGGCCGTCATGAACGCGGTAGGTGCCCGCGCTGTGCCACGCCATCCGGATGAACAGCGGCCCGTAGTGGCCAAAGTCGGCCGGCCACCAATCCTGCGAGTCGGTCATCAAGGCCTTGAGGTCGTTGATCACCGCGTTGAGGTCGAGCGTCTCGAATTCCCTGGCGTAGTCGAAATCCTCGCCCATCGGATCGACGAGAGGAGAATCGTGCTGCAAGCCCTTGAGGTTAAGCTGTTCCGGCCACCAGTCGCTGTTCGCGAACGCCCGGATCGCATCGGACTTTTCCGCGTACTTGCCCTCGCCCTCGGCGCCCCCCGTGACCGGGCATTTGCTTTCGTTCGCCATGTCATTCCTCCTGCAGTTCGGCCGGTAATTTTGGCTTGCGCGACGCATTAGCGTGTGATTGACGATTGTTCAAATCGATTGTTTCTTATAGCGCTATCGTCACACCCTATCATGCCGCCATGAACCTCCGAGACCTCGAATACGTCGTCGCCGTCGCCGACCATGAGCATTTCGGCCGCGCGGCGGCGGCATGCAACGTGAGCCAGCCGACCCTCAGCGGCCAGATTCTCAAGCTCGAGGCCGAGCTCGGCCTTCGCCTGTTCGA
>JBAUXQ010000224.1:0-2324 GCA_049584355.1 Roseiarcus sp.
CGCGAAGAGGAGGACCGGCGGCGCCAGGAGGCCGAGGCTCAAGCCCGACGCGAGCGCGAGGCGCGCGAGAAGGCCGAGCGTGAAGCCGCCGAGGCCCGCAAGCGCGACGAAGAACAGCGCCGCGCCCAGGAAGCCAATTTCAAGCGTCAGTCGGAGGACGAGGCGCGAAGGCGCCTGTCCGGCGGCGAACCGGCGCCGTCCCCGTCGATCCCGCGCGTGGCTCCGGCCGCACCCGGCGCCGCCCTCCCCGGAGCGCTCGCGCGCGCGACCGGCGAGGAGGAGGAAACCAAGCGCGTGATACGGCGCCCGGCGCTGGTCCTGCCGGGACAAAAGGTCATCGTCCCGACGCCGCGCCCCGCGCGCGGGGGCGAGCAGCGCAACCGGGGCCGCCTCACCGTCACCAGCGCCACCTCGGGCGAAGAGGAGCGCACGCGCTCGGTCGCCGCGTTCCGTCGCCGCACCCAGCGGCTGAAGGGTCACGGCGCGCAGGAGCAGAAAGAGAAAATCGCGCGCGAGATCGTGCTGCCTGAGGCAATCACGATCCAGGAGCTCGCCGGCCGCATGTCGGAGCGCGCGGTCGACGTGATCAAGCTTTTGATGCGCCAGGGCCGCATGGTCACGCTGACCGACACGCTGGACGCCGACACCGCGCAGCTCGTCGCCGAGGAGATGGGGCATTCGGTCAAGCGGGTCGCCGAATCCGACGTCGAGGAAGGCTTGTTTGATCGACCGGATGAAGAAGGCGCGCCGGTGCCGCGTCCGCCCATCGTCACCATCATGGGCCATGTCGATCACGGCAAGACCTCGCTGCTCGACGCGATCCGCCACGCCAACGTGGTGGCGGGCGAAGCCGGCGGCATCACTCAGCACATCGGCGCCTACCAGGTCGTCGCGCCCGGCGGCCAGACGATCACCTTCATCGACACGCCGGGCCACGCGGCCTTCACCGCCATGCGAGCGCGGGGGGCGAAAGTCACCGACATCGTCGTGCTGGTCGTGGCGGCCGACGACGGCGTCATGCCGCAGACGATCGAGGCGATTCGCCACGCCAAGGCGGCCAGGGCCCCGATCATCGTCGCGGTCAACAAGATCGACAAACCCGAGGCCGATCCCCAGCGGGTGATGCAGGAGCTGCTGCAGCACGACGTGCAGGTCGAGGCGTTCGGCGGCGATACGCTCGCGGTCGAGGTTTCGGCGACCAAGAACATCAATCTCGACAAGCTGCTCGAGGCGATCGCGTTGCAGGCCGAGCTGCTCGATCTCGTCGCCGACCCCGACCGCGGCGCGGAAGGCACGGTCATCGAAGCCAGACTCGACCGCGGTCGGGGACCGGTAGCGACGGTTCTCGTGCAACGGGGCACGCTCAGGGTCGGCGCGCTGGTCGTCGCCGGCTCGTACTGGGGCCGCGTTAGGGCGCTGATCGATGACAAGGGCGAGATCCTCGAGGCGGCGGGGCCGTCGACGCCAGTCGAGGTGCTCGGATTCTCCGGCGCGCCGGACGCGGGCGATCGCGTCGCCGTGGTCGAGAGCGAAGCGCGTGCGCGTGAAATCACCGAATATCGAGAGCGTCAGAGGCGAGAGAAGCAGGCGGCGCGCGGACCGGGTCTACGGACCTCGCTCTCGGACATGATGAGCAATCTGAAGGCGGCGGGGCACAAGGAGCTGCCGATCGTCCTCAAAGGCGATGTCCAGGGGTCGGTCGAGGCGATCACTGCCGCGGTCGAGAAGCTCGGCAACGACGAAGTCGTGGCGCGGGTTATTCACGGCGGCGTCGGCGGCGTGACCGAATCCGATGTCACGCTGGCCGAGGCCTCGAAGGCGGTGATCCTCGGCTTCAACGTGCGCGCGCACAAGGAGGCGCGCGATCTCGCCGAGCAGGCCGGCGTCGAGATCCGCTACTACAACATCATCTACAATCTGGTCGACGATGTGAAGGCCGCCCTCTCAGGGATGCTGGCGCCGACGCTGCGCGAGACGATGCTGGGCAACGCGCAGATTCTCGAGCTGTTCCACATTTCCAAGGTCGGGACCGTCGCCGGTTGCCGGGTCACCGACGGCGTCGTCCAGCGCGGCGCGCATGTGCGCCTCATCCGCGACAGCGTCGTCGTGCATGAGGGCAAGCTCTCGACGCTCAAACGCTTCAAGGACGAAGTCGCCCAGGTGCAGGCGGGCCAGGAGTGCGGCATGGCGTTCGAGAACTACCAGGACATGCGGGTCGGCGACGTCATCGAGTGCTACAGCGTCGAGGAGATCCGCCGCACCCTGTAACGGACCGCGGACGGAACGAGGACCATGCGAACTCACGTCACCCGCGCCGCCGAGGG
>JBAUXQ010000225.1:0-2660 GCA_049584355.1 Roseiarcus sp.
TCTACGTCATCGTCGACCACGCCGCCGCCGTCGGGGCGGGCACGAGCGAGGCCCAATGGCTGCATCGGATTGAGCCTGCATCCGTTCGCGAGGAGGTGGAGGCGGCCGGCTTCGTACTGGACGCGGAAAGCGCCGTGCTCGCGAACAAGGACGATTCGCACTCGATCAAGGTGTTCGATCCCTCGATCAAGGGCGAGACCGATCGCTTCGCCTATCGGTTTGTGAAGCTCTGACAGTATGTCACCCGGCTTCAATGAGATCAGCTCTCGCAGGCTCCTCGGCGCCGCATTGGTCCTCGCCCATGCTCGCGCCGATCCTCTCCGTCTAGTCGCATGTCGTCTACAGCCCTTGTGTCAATTCCGCCGCGGTCTTTCCGCGGCAGCGGCTCAAGCGCGAGGTCCGGTTGTCCCAAGGCGCGAGGCGCTTCGGCCGAGGACCGCTTTCTCGCGCAATCCGCAAGCTCTCGTTAAATGTCAGATTCCAGCGGCTAGCCTCCGCCCGCGCCACCCTATAAGACCCTCTTCCCTCACGATCAGGACAGGCGCCGTTGAACGCCCTCGAGGCCGCCCGCGACAAACGGCCCGTGTTCACGCACGGGTCGTTGATGCGCCACGTCGCGGTCATGACTGCGACCGGCGCCATCGGCTTGATGGCGGTGTTCGTCGTCGATCTGCTGTCGCTGTTCTGGGTGTCGAAACTCGGCGATCAGGCGTTCAAGGCCGCCGTCGGCTACGTCGGCCTGATGACGTTCTTCGTCATGTCGATCAACATCGGGCTCACCATCGCCGCCTCGGCCACCGTCTCGCGCGCTCTCGGCGCCGGCGACCGGCCGCGCGCCCGCAGGCTTGCGGCGTCGTCGCTGACCATCGCTGCGATTCTGTCGGCCGCGATGGCGGCGGCGATGTTCATCTTTCGCGATTGGGTGCTGACGACGCTGCTGCACGCCCACGGGGAACCGGCCGAGGTCGCCTCGAAATTCATCGCCATCAGCATCCCCGCGAACGTGCCGCTCGCGGTCGGCATGACGTTCGCCGGCGTCTTGCGCGCCGTCGGCGACGCCCGGCGGGCGATGTACGTGACCCTCTCGGCCGGGATCGCCACCGCTTTTCTCGATCCGCTGCTCATCTTCGGGTTCGGTCTCGGGGTCTATGGCGCGGCGTGGGCGACGGTCATCTCGCGGCTCATCCTGCTCGCCGTCGGCTGGCAGGGCGCGGTTGGCGTGCACGACCTTGTCGCCCGGCCGAAGCTCAACGCCGCGCGTGGCGACTTCGGCCCGATCATGGCGATCGGCTTCCCCGCGATCATGGCCAACATGGCGGCGCCGGTGAGCTCGGCCTATACGCTGCGCGTGTTCTCCGATTTCGGCGAGGCGGCGATCGCGGCGTCCGCGATCATCGACCGCGTCACGCCGGTGGCGTTCGGGGTCATCTTCGCCCTCACCGGATCGGTCGGGCCGATCATCGGCCAGAACTATGGCGCGAAACTGATGGGCAGGGTGCGGCGGACGCTGACTGATTCTTTCATCCTGTCGATCGGCTACGTTCTCTTCGCCTGGGCGGTGCTGGCGCTTTCCGCGCCGGCGCTGGTCGCCGCCTTCGAGGCCAAGGGCGACAGCGCGCAATATGTCATCTTCTATTGCCGCTACGGGGTCTCGGCGTGGCTGTTCCTGGCCTGCCTGTTCGTCGCCAACACCGCGTTCAACAACCTCGGCTTTCCAGTGCTGACGATGGCTTTCAACTGGGCGCGGGCGACGCTCGGGACAATTCCGTTCGTGACCTTGGGCGCGCGTTATGGTGGAGTGCAGGGCGGCCTCGTCGGCTTCGCGCTCGGCTGCGCCGTCTTCGGCCTCGTCGCCGTCGCGACGGCTTATGCGGCGACGTGGCGGCTGGCCAAGGCCATCGACGGCGGCGATCGCGCAGTGGCGCGGCCCCTGGCGGCGATGGAGCAACGAGGAGCAAGAACGCCATGACGCTCAACGACATCTTGCACAGCGCCCAGGGCGGCCAGGCGGTCGCCAATCTCGGCGCCCAATACGGACTTTCCGCGGTGGATGCTGAGAAGGCGGTCCAGGCGATGATTCCGGCGTTTTCCGCCGCATTGCAGCAAATCGTCTCCAATCCCGCCGCCATAGCCGGCATCCTCAAGGAACTTGCGAGCGGCGACTACGCGGCGTCCTACGCGCCTGGCCAAGCACCGGCTCCGGGCGCCCCCGGGGGCGATGCGCTCGGGCGGATTTTCGGCTCGCCGCAGGCGGTCGAGACGGTTGTTCAGCACGTCTCGCAGGTTTCGGGCGTCAGTCCCGATATCGTTCGCTCCATGCTGCCCGCCGTGGCGTCGATACTGATCGGCGGGCTTGCGCATGCGATGGCGGGCCTCGGGCTTTCCGGCGTGCTTAGCCAGCTTGCGGACGCAATGAGCGCGCCGGGCGCCGCCGGCCAAGCCGCCGCGCCTGCGCCGGGATCGAGCGGCGGCGTGTTCGGCTCGCTGATCTCGATGTTCGGCGTTGGGCATGCGACGGCGAACCCGGAGGCGGCGGCCCTGGCGGCAGGATTTGCCACCCTGAGCGCCATGTTCGTCTCCGGCGTGCAGGTCGCCCAGGCGCATCAGGCGGGCGTGAGCGCGATCGCCCAGTCGTTCACCCAACCGCCGCCGGGGACCGG
>JBAUXQ010000226.1:0-4851 GCA_049584355.1 Roseiarcus sp.
AAGTCGCGGCTCATGCGCGAACGCGGCTGAGCCGGCGATATTCGTTCCACACCTGCCCGATCATAAGAGCCATCCCGGTCGCGGCCGGTCCAGCGGCGCTATGCTACCGCTTTCCCTCGATCGCGCCAGGCCTTCCCGTCATGCCGCCGCTTTCAGCGCCTGGTCGAGATCGGCGAGGATGTCGTCGATGTGCTCGATGCCGATCGAGAGGCGAACGTAGTTGTCGGTCACGCCGGTCGCGAGCTGTTCTTCGGGCGTAAGCTGCGAGTGGGTGGTGGTCGCCGGATGGATGGCGAGCGAGCGCGCATCGCCGATGTTGGCGACATGATAGAGGAGTTTCAAGGCGTCGATGAATTTGCGCCCCGCCTCCTTGCCGCCTTTGAGCTCGAAGCCGACCAGACCTCCCTGCCCGCCCCTAAGATATTTCTCCGCCCGCCGCTTCAGTTCACCCTTCTGGAACGAGGGATGGATCACATTGGTGATTTCCGGGCGTTTGCCGAGCCAGGCGGCGACCGCCGCCGTATTCGAGCAGTGTCGCTCGATGCGCAGCGGCAGCGTCTCCACGCCCTGAAGGGTGAGGAAGGCGTTGAACGGCGACATGCAGGACCCGAGGTCGCGCAGCAAGGTCACGCGCGCCTTGATGATGTAAGCGATCGGCCCGAGCGGCTTGACCGCTTCGCTCCACACCGCGCCGTGATAGCTGGGATCCGGCGTGTTGAGCGCCGGCTGCCGCTCTTTATGCTCTTCCCAGGGAAAGTTGCCGCCGTCGACGATGAGGCCGCCGATCGAGGTGCCGTGGCCGCCGAGATATTTGGTCGACGAATAAACGACGATGGCCGCGCCGTGATCGAGAGGCTTGGTCAGGATCGGCGCGGCGGTATTGTCCATGATCAGCGGAATGCCGAGCGGGCGCCCGATCGCCGCGACCTCCGCGATCGGGAAGGCGATCAGTTTCGGGTTGGGCAAAGTCTCGGCGTAATAGGCGCGGGTCCGCGCGTCGGTCGCTATGCGGAAGTTCTCCGGATCGACCGGATCGACGAAGCGCACCTCGATCCCCTGGTCCTTCATCGTGTTGGCGAACAGGTTCCAGGTGCCCCCATAGAGGTCGGTCGAGGAGACCACATTGTCGCCCACCCGCGCGAGGTTCTGGATCGCAAAAGCCGACGCCGCCTGCCCGCTGGCAAGCGCCAGTCCTGCGACGCCCCCTTCGAGCGCGGCGATGCGCTTCTCGAGCACGTCGGTGGTCGGATTCATGATCCGGGTATAGATGTTGCCGAGTTCCTTGAGCGCGAACAGGTTGGCGGCGTGCTCGGCGCTCTGGAACTGATAGGAGGTGGTCTGGTAGATCGGCACCGCGACGGCGCCGGTGGCAGGATCGGCGCGCCAGCCGGCGTGCAGCGCGAGCGTTTCAGGCTTCTGGGACATCGTTTTCTCCTTGGGGTTGGCGCGTGCGTCGCCGGGTCTTCAAAGCCCACGCGCTAGCGCGGCGCCGCGTCATAATACGCTTCAGATACGTTCGTAAGTTTTTATCATGCGGCATTTCCGTGGAATGACCGGACCATAACGGCTAGCTCGCCGGTCCGCAAGGCGACCCCGCCCGCCGAGCTGAAGCTGCCGGGCTGCGTTTTCAGCGCCGGCATATATTTTTCGGAATCCGTCCTGAGTCCTGTCGCGTCGACGCGATGGATGATCGCATAGCGGACGGGGAAGCGTAAACTGCGGCCCGAATCGTTAGGGAGAGACCGATGAGCACGGGGCAGGAACCAGCCGATGCGGCCAAGGCGCGAAGATTTCATCTGCCGCACGCCCCACTCGAATCGGCGTTCGGAAACGATTGGTTCGGCAGGAAGGCCGAGGATTTCGCCCGCTTCTTCGGCACGCCGACGTTCCTGGTCGGGCAGACGATCCTCGTCGCGGTCTGGATCCTGGTCAACGTCATCGGCTGGACCCAGTTCGACGTCTATCCGTTCATTCTGCTCAACCTCGCCTTCTCGACTCAGGCCGCCTATGCCGCGCCGCTGATCCTTCTGGCCCAAACGCGCCAGGCTGACCGCGACAAGGCCAATAGCATCGCCGACGCCCAGCATCGCGAGGAGCTGCATCAAATCACCGACGCGCGACGCACGCAGTTGCAGCAGCAGACCGCGATGCTGATCGATATGATGGGGCAGAACACCGCCCTCACCGAGCGGGTGGAAACCCTGCTCACGCAAAACACCGAGCTCACGGAAACGATCAAGACCCTCGTCGAACGGATCGACGCGGTGACCGCCGCGGTCCACACATGCGTCGCCCAGCCGTCGCGTGGCTGAACGGAAGCCGCTATTTGTCGATGTACTCGATCGTCTGCTCGAGCGCGGCCGGCGAGACCCGGAACAGACCGGTATAGGGCATGCCGAGTTCGAGAATGAGAAAAATCGCAAACGCGATCGACAGCGCTCCGAAAGTGATGGCGGCGATCACCAGCGCATTCGACTCGGCGTATAAGCCGATGCCGAAAAAGAGCGCCGCCGTCCAAAACACCAGGATCGCGATCAGAATCCACGACACCGGCCCGCTCGCTATCTGCAGCGACATCAGCAACCGCGATTGTTCGACCATGCTGGCGTACTGGCTAGCGGTCGCGAGCGCCGCTTTCTGCGCGTCGGTCGCGGGTTTGAGCGTTGCGAGAAAATCGCTGACCGCCTGCGCGTTGGCGAGCGGCGCCCCGACGGTCAAGAGCGCGGGATCGACGGTCCCGTTGCCCCAGATCGCCTCGTAGGCTTTCTCGATTCCCTCCTTGAGCTTGTCGCGCAGCGGCTTTGTCTCCGGCCCGTATTGCGCCAGCGCCTGATCGAGCCGCAACACCTGGGCGGAGAAGTTTTCGAGGTTGGTTCGCTGACCCGAAAAATAGGCCCAGCTCACGCCGATCAGGGTGCCGAGGACAAGCGCCAGCAAAAGACTGACCAGCCCCGAGACCTGGCCCACGACGCCTTTCGTTTCGCCTGTCTTGTGTTCCGGCGTAAGGTGCTGCTGCAACGCGAGCCCGGCGTAGCCCGCGACCATGAACAGCACGAAAATAAGTAAGCAGATTAGAAGAATGCTCATCTCTTGCCCCGTTCCCCTATGCCGCCCTACCCGACCCGTTGCGGAAATTCAAGCGAGACCGTCGCTCACGCCGGGATTTCCTGCTCGATGGCCCGGACGATCGCGATGAACGCCTTCGCAGCGGGCGAGAGGGTCCGGCCGCGTTTGGCGATGAAGTCGTAGTTGAGACGAAACCACGGCGCGGCGACGGGCAACGTCACGCAAAGTCCTTCCTTCCGCTCGCGTTCGATTTGGGACGGAATGGCCCCCGACACCCTTCCCCGAGAGCACGATCCGCTTGGCTGCCGAAAACGTCTCGACCAGGATAGCGAACGGCCCATGGGCAATTAAGCGGCGTCGAAGGCGGCCGATCCTGCTATGAAGAGCGGTCGAATCCAGCAGGGAACGCCAAGATGAAAAACCGCCAGTGGCTGCTCGCGCGCCGGCCGGAGGGAGCGCTCAAGGACAGCGACTTCACCTTCGTCGAGGCCGAAGTCCCCACGCCCGGCGAGGGCGAGGTGCTGGTCCGCAATCTGATGCTGTCCTGCGACCCGACGCAAAGGACCTGGATCGCCGGGGACACCTATCTGCCGGCGGTCAAGATTGGCGAGGTCGTCCGTTCGTTCGGCGCCGGCCGGATCGAGGCGTCGAACAATCCCGGCTTCAAGGTCGGCGACATGGTGTTAGGCCTCGTCGGCTGGCAAGACTATGTGGCGATGAAGCCGGACGGCGAATTGAACACGCTGCCCCGCGAGACGCCGCTCGAGCTCGCGATGGGCGTGCTCGGCATGATCGGCGTCACCGCCTATTTCGGCCTCCTCGACGTCGGCCGTCCGGTTGCAGGCGAGACCGTCGTCGTCTCCGGCGCCGCCGGCGCCACCGGCTCGATCGTCGGCCAGATCGCCAAGATCAAGGGCTGCCGCGCGATCGGCATCGCCGGGGGGCCAAAGAAATGCCGCTGGCTGACCGATGATCTCGGCTTCGACGCGGCGATCGACTACAAATCGGAAAACGTGAAAGCGCGGCTGAGGGAGCTGTGCCCGAAGGGCGTCGACATTTTCTTCGACAATGTCGGCGGCTCGATTCTCGATGCGGCGCTGGCCCGGCTCGCCATGCGGGGGCGGATCGTCATCTGCGGCGGAGTTTCGGCCTACGATTCCGCCGAGCCGCCGCCGGGGCTGAAGAACTACCTCAATTTGGTTTCGAAGCGCGGGCGGATGGAGGGCTTCCTGGTCTTCGACTACATGCCGCGCGCCGCCGAGGCGCTCGGCGCCCTCGCAGGCTGGGTCAAGGCGGGCAAGCTCAAGCACCGGGTCGACGTGCAGCACGGCCTCGAGAACGCGCCGGCGACGCTGAGGCGCCTGTTCGAAGGCAAGAACGAGGGCAAGCAGCTGCTGCGAGTCGCGGAGTAGCGGCGGCTCTGGACGGGCCGAACCCCCTTGCCGACCTCTCCTTCGAGACGCGCCTTCGGCGCTCCTCGAGGCACGAGGGAGTAGCTATAGGAGGCGATCATGGAGATTGACCGGCGCCGATTCGCCACCCTCGTGCTTGGGAGCGCAGCGAGCGCAACCCTCGTCTCACCCTCGAATGCCCAGAGCGACCCCCTGCCCTCCTGGAACGACGGCCGCGCGAAAGACGCGATCGTCAAATTCGTCCATGCGACGACCGACGCCGCAAGCCCCGACTTCGTGCCGCTCGCGGAGCGGATTGCAACCTTCGACCAGGACGGCACGCTGTGGGTCGAGCACCCGATCTATACCCAGCTCGCCTATTGCTTCGATCGCG
>JBAUXQ010000227.1:0-2826 GCA_049584355.1 Roseiarcus sp.
AGCACGATCGCGCCGTCGACCATCGACAGGATGCGCTCGACCTCGCCGCCGAAATCGGCGTGGCCGGGCGTGTCGACGATATTGACCCGCACGTCCTTCCACACCACCGACGTCGCCTTGGCGAGAATGGTGATGCCGCGCTCGCGCTCGAGGTCGTTCGAATCCATGACCCGCTCGGCGACCCGCTGGTTGTCGCGGAACGCGCCCGACTGCTGCAGGAGCCGGTCGACGAGCGTCGTCTTGCCGTGGTCGACATGGGCGATGATGGCGATGTTTCGAAGCTTCATGGGAGAAAAGGCTTTTCTGACGGCGGACGGCCGAATCGCGCGAGGGGCGCCGCGCTGTCCTTTGGCCGCGAAGATGACGGGAACGCGACGGCGAGCCCAGCGCTCGCTGTCGCGCTCGCCCGTTACGATTGTGCGGCGCAATACACGAAACGCGGGCGGAAGGGAAGTGCGATCGGCTTTCGCCGCCTTGCGCGGCCAACTAGGGTGCGGCCTTGAGAGCGTCTCGGGGCAAGGAACTGATGAAAACGTTTAAGGTCGGAGCGCCGAACGGCGCGATTGCGGTTCGCGAGTCGGAGGGGCGGGGGCCCGCGGCCGTGCTCATCCACGGCAATTCATCGTCGTCGCGGGCATTTTCACGCCAGCTCGACGGGCCGATGGGGAGACGCTTTCGGCTGGTCGCGGTCGATCTCCCGGGTCACGGCGCCTTGGACGACGCGAAGGACCCGGGCGCCTACTCGCTGCCCGGCCATGCTCGCGCCATCCGGGCGGTCGTGGACGCGCTTGGCCTCGAGCAGGCGCTGGTCGTCGGCTGGAGCCTGGGCGGCCATGTGGCGCTCGAAATGGCGCCTGATCTTAGAAGCGCGCGTGGGTTCGTGATTTTCGGCACGCCGCCGCTCACGTCCCGGGAGGGGATGGGCGGGGCGTTCCTGCCCAATCCAGCGATGAAATTCACCTTTCAGGAGAGCCTCGACCGTGGCGAAGCGTCCGCCTATCTCGCTGCGTTCTTCAGGCCCGGCTTCGCCGACATTCCGCCGTTCTTTCTCGACGACATTCTGCGCACGGACGGGCGGGCGCGCTCCGGTCTGGCGGCCAACGCCGCGAACGGCGGCTACCGCGACGAAATCGCGGTCGTGCGCGATCTCAAGGTCCCGCTCGCGGTGCTGCATGGCGCCGACGAACAGTTGGTCAACGGCCACTATTTCGCCTCGCTCGTGATGCCGACGCTGTGGCGCGGCGCGGTGCAAACGATCCCCGCCGCCGGCCACACCCCGCAATGGGAGGCGGCCGAGGCGTTCGATGCGCTCATCGCGGCGTTTATCGCGGAGATGGCCTGAGGCGGGCCAGCCATATTCTTGCCTGAACTACGCCCTAGGCGTAGTCTAGCGTTTGTGGATTTCGAATTCGATCCGTCGAAGGACGAAGCCAATCGCGTCAAGCACGGCGTTTCGTTAGCGCTGGCCGAAGTTCTATTCGCCGGTCCCCACCTGATGGTCGAAGACGACCGAATTGACTACGGAGAGGCAAGGCGGATCGCTTTCGGGCACGTTGGCGAGCGACTGTTTGTTTGTGTGTTTGTTGATCGCGGGTCCACGCGGCGGATCATATCGTTGCGCAAGGCCAATTCGCGCGAGGTCAAGCGTTATGGGAAAAAAGCCGAGCAAGGTCGCCGCTGAAGCATTGGCTGCGACAGACTGGAATAAGATCGACGCGATGTCCGACGCAGACATCTCGCGCCAGATCGCCGCCAACCCGGACGCCGCGCCCGACATGGCGCCCGAGATCGACGTACGCGCCATTCGCCGCGCGGTCGGAATGACCCAGGCCGAGTTCGCGGCCGCCTATCAGTTCAGCGTCAGGACGGTGCAGCAATGGGAGCGCGGGGCGAAGCGCCCAAGCGGCCCGGCTCGCACGCTATTGCGCGCCATCAAAGCCGATCCCGAGGGTCTGCGCCGGGCGCTCGCAGCCGCGTGAGCGCATCGCCTTGACGGGCGCCGGCCGGTTCACTTCGCGATCGGCCCGTATTTGCCGGCGCTCCACATGTTGATGTCGTAGCGCGGGTCGAGGATGTCGCCCTTGCCGTCGAACTTGACCGGGCCCATCACGGTGTCGACCGGTTTGCCATCCTCGAGCGCCGCGGCGATCTTCGCCGGATCGTCCGACCCCGACCGCTTGATGCCATCGGCGATCGCCTGAACGACGCCGTAGCTGAACAGGGTAAAGCCCTCGGGGTCGTACCCTTGGGCCTTGAATTGCTCCAGCGCCTTGGCCGCGCTCGGCGAACGTCGGGGATCGGTCGGGAAGGTGAACAGCGTGCCCTCGCCCGCCTGCCCGGACATCGCCCAGAACTCGGACGTCGCGATGCTGTCGCCGGTCATGAGCTGGAACTTGGCGCCCTGGTCGGCCGCCTGGCGCAGAATGAGCCCGGCCTCGGCGTGATAGCCGCCGAAGTAGACAAACTCCGCCCCGGCGCTCTTCAGCTTGGTGATGACCGCGGTATAGTCTTTCTCGCCCGGATTGATGCCCTCGAACATGACCTCGGTCACTCCGCCGGCGTTGAGCTTATCCTTCACCACCGAAGCCAGGCCTTTTCCGTATGCCGACTTGTCGTGCAGGATGGCGATCTTCTTGCCTTTGTATCTGTCGGCGATCCACGGGGCGATGAACTCACCCTGCCGGTCGTCCCGCGGGTAAAGGCGCATGATCGTCGCATGCCCCTTCTCGGTCAGCGCCGGGTTCGACGACGCCGGGCTCATCATCAGGACGTTGTTCTCGGCATAGACGTCGGAAGCGGGGATCGACGACCCGGAGCAGGCGTGGC
>JBAUXQ010000228.1:0-5735 GCA_049584355.1 Roseiarcus sp.
TGGCGATTGTGCTCCTTGATTGCCTCGACCGCGTGGTCCTCCGCCTCCGCCTCGGCCTCGAGCCGCGCGACGACGTCCTCGGCCGGTTCGGTGGCGGCGATGGTGACGCCGTCGGTCATGAGGATCATGCAGTCGTCGCCATCGGACGCGTTGATGGCGACGACGTGCTCTGGCCGTAGATAGGCGAAGCCCGCTTTGGTCTTGACGATGACGAACGGAATCATGCGTTTCCCCCTTAAGAGCGATCCATAAAGTCCGGAAGCCAACTCTCATAGGCTTCCGTCAGCGCGGCAAGGGCGACCGGCGCGGCGCCGCCGAGCCTCAGCGTCTCGCCGCCGGTGACGCCGATGCGCGAGAGCGGGACCGCGAGCCGCTTCGCCTCTTCGGCGATGGCCGCTGTCTCGGCCGGCGCTGAGGTCAAAACGTAGCGGCCCTGGTCCTCGCCGAAGAAGAAGGCGTGCTCCGGGGCGTCGGCCGCGATCGTCGCGCCGATCCCTCCGGCAAGCGCCATTTCGGCCAGGGCCACGGCGAGGCCGCCGTCGGAAAGGTCGTGGACGGCGCTGACTCGCCCGGCCCGGATGAGCGACGCGACGAATGCGCCGTTGCGTCGTTCGGCGGCGAGATCGACCGGCGGCGGCGCGCCCTCGTCGCGGCCCGCGACCGTCATCAGCCAGGCGGAGCGGCCGAGCCAGGAGGGCGCCCCGCCGATCAGCAGAATATCCTCGCCCGCCGCCTTGAAAGCGAGCGTCGCCGATCTGGCGACGTCGTCGACGAGGCCGACCCCGCCGATCGCCGGCGTCGGCGGAATCCCTTCGCCCATCGTCTCGTTATAAAGCGACACGTTGCCCGAAACGACTGGAAAATCGAGCGCCCGCGCCGCCTCGCCGATGCCCTCGATGCAGCCGACCAACTCCCCCATCGTCTGGGCGCGCTCGGGATTGCCGAAATTGAGATTGTCGGTGAGCGCGAGCGGCCGCGCGCCGACGGCGATCAGGTTGCGCCACGCCTCCGCCACCGCCTGTTTTCCCCCTTCGCGCGGATCGGCGGCGCAATAGCGCTCGGTGCAATCGGTGGTCAGCGCCAGGCCCTTGGGCCCGTCGCCGAGCCTGACCACCGCGGCGTCGCCGCCGGGACCCTGGATGGTGTTGCCGAGGATGAGGGTGTCGTACTGCTCGGTGATCCAGCGCTTGGAGCTGAGATCGGGCGAGCCCAGGAGCTTGATCAGCGCCGCGTCGGTCGGCATTGGGGCCATGATGGCGGCGGAATCGAGATAAGGCGACGGCGGCGTCTGCGTCCACGGGCGGTCATAGAGCGGCGCTTCGCTGCCGAGCTCCCTGATCGGCAGGTCCGCCTTGACCTCGCCGCCCTGCCTGACGACGAACCGCCGCGAATCGGTCGTCCGGCCGATGACGGCGAAATCGAGCCCCCACTTGCGGAAAATGGCCTCGGCCTCTTTTTCCTTCTCCGGCCTCAGCACCATCAGCATCCGCTCCTGGCTCTCGGACAGCATGATCTCGTAGGCGCTCATTTCCGTCTCGCGGCAGGGGACGCGGTCGAGGTCGAGCTCGACGCCGAGATCGCCTTTTGAGCCCATCTCGGCCGCCGACGAGGTGAGGCCGGCCGCGCCCATGTCCTGGATGGCGATGACCGCCCCGGACGCCATCAATTCGAGACAGGCTTCGAGCAGGAGCTTCTCGGCGAACGGATCGCCGACCTGGACGGTCGGGCGGCGCTCCTCGGCGTCCTCGGCGAACGACGCCGAGGCCATCGTTGCGCCATGGATGCCGTCGCGTCCGGTCTTCGAGCCGAGATAGACGATCGGATTGCCGACCCCCGCCGCCTTGGAGGTGAAGATCGCATCCCGCCTGGCGACGCCGACCGCCATCGCGTTGACGAGGATGTTGCCGTCATAGCGCTTATGGAAGCCGGTCGAGCCGCCGACGGTCGGCACCCCGAACGAATTGCCGTAGCCGCCGATCCCGGCCGCCACCCCAGCCGCCAGGCGCCGGGTTCGGACATGATCGGGGGCGCCGAAGCGGAGGAAATCGAGGCAGGCGATCGGCCTTGCGCCCATGGTGAAAACGTCGCGCAAGATTCCGCCGACCCCGGTCGCCGCGCCCTGATAGGGCTCGATGAACGAGGGATGATTGTGGCTCTCCATCTTGAACACGCAGACGTCGCCGTCGCCGATGTCGATCACGCCGGCGTTCTCGCCCGGACCGTGGATGACATGAGGGCCCTTGGTCGGCAGCTTGCGGAGATGCAGGCGCGAGGACTTGTACGAGCAATGCTCGTTCCACATCGCCGAGACAATGCCGAGTTCGGTGAAGGTGGGGTCGCGGCCGATCAGCGCGACGAGGCGCGCATATTCGTCGGGCTTGAGCCCATGCGCGACGGCGAGCGCCTCATCGACCTTGGGTTCGGCAGCGCTCAACGGCTCAAGCTCTCAATCGCGGATGGCCCGGGCGCCCAATAGCCTTGACGCGAAGCGTGCGCAATGACGGCAAGCGGCTTCAGGTCGCGCGAGAACACAAGCGATCCAGCATCGCGGCCTCAGATTGCGGCCGGCGCGCTATTGCGGCGGCAGCCGCTCGAAGGCCGGTAAGCCGTCGGGGATGTGATGAAAGGCCTGCTTGTCCATGGTGTAGATCGCCATCTTGGGGCCGCGGAAAACGCCCGGATCGTCAAGCGTGCCGACTTTGAGGATGACGGCCGCCAATCCCGGCCGCCTCGTTGTGAGATGGGCGCCGCATTCGGCGCAGAATTCCCTGGTCACGGGATGTTCGAGGTCGCTGCGGGCAAACTGCTTCGGGGCTCCCTGGGTGTAAACGAATCCCCTCTGCGGCATGAGCATGAACATGTTTGGCGCCCCGCCGGATATGTATTGACATTCGCGGCAGTGGCATTGCGCTTTCAGCAGCGGTTCGCCCTCGGCGACGTAACGCACCGCGCCACAATAACACCCGCCTTCCAGCTTCATTGCTTGCCCCAGTCGTCCGCTCGAGGTCTCGATTTCGCAGTCCGCGGTTGAAGCTTTTAATCGGTCAAGGCGGCCTCGGCCAGCGCGTTTCTATCAGCCGCGGCCCCGAGGCGTGGTGAAGAACCACGGATGCCCTTCGAGATCGCGCGCCGTATAGCTGCGCCCGTAAGGCAGATCCTCGGGCGGCTTCGAGATCTCGGCCCCCGCGGCGCGCGCCCGGGCGTAATGACCATCGACGTCGGCGAGATAAATGAACACGCCCTGGGTCGCCGTCCCGGCGTCGCGGACGCTCGCCATTCCTTTTTCTTTCGCGCCCTGGCCCATCATGATCGGCGCCCCGTCGAAGGTCATTTCGCCATGCACTCCGCCGGAGGGCAGAGTCTCCCGCATCGTCTCGACGAAGCCGAACGCCTTGGCTAGCCATTCGAGCGCCGCCGGAACGTCGCGGTAGAAAATATAGGGGACGATTACGGTCGTAACGTCGGTCTTCAGCGCGGCCATTCTTCCCTCCCGGACAAGGCGGCGCATACAGTCTGGCATTCGCCCGGCAGGCGGTCTTGAACATTTGTTACCTGGCCGAGCGGACCGCCCGCCTCAGTCGACGAATCCGCCTTCGTCAGGCAGTTTGCGGCGCAGAAACGCCGCCGCCGGGGCGCCGGCGAACTCGGAAAAGTCGCGCGTGAGATGCGCCTGGTCGGCATACCCACAGGCGCAGGCAAGATCAGCCAGGCTCGCCACGCGTTTGCTGCGCAACAACTGGACCGCGTGATCGAATCGCGTCACACGCGCAAAAAGCTTAGGAGTAACGCCAAATTCCCGCCGGAAGCGAACCGTCAGATGCTTTCGGCTGCAGCCGAGCTCCTTCGCCAGCGCACTCACTCCGATGCTTCCCAACGTCGCCTCCAGCCGACGAAACGCCCAGACGAGATCGTGGGAGGGCTCGGCGCGCGAAAGCGCGAGCCGCCGCGTCATCTCCTCTTCCAGGATCGCCAGCCGGCCTGCCGGCGAATGGGTTTCCTGCAGCCGCGTGGCCAGGTCGCGGGCCGCGGCGCCGAAAAGATCGCCAGGATCGATCAGCCGGTCGCCGACCTCGTCGAGCGGAAAGCCGATGAGGCGGCGCGCCCCAAGCGTCGTCAGCATGACCTGTGCGCCTTCCTGGGCGTGGTCGGTTTCGGTCACGGCGTAAGTCGAGCTCATGCCGCTGTAGAACGCGGCCCCGGCCCGATAGGTCGTGCGGGTCCCCAAAGGGTGCTCGACCCGGAGATCGGAGCCGAGATTGAACACCAGCGTCGCAAGCGGGGAGGGAAGCTCCCGCCTGCGGAGGAATCCTGTGTCGCGCTCGGCATAGGCGTTGAAGCGCCGGACGAAGGGCGCGAGCGGCGCTGCAGGCGCGAGAAACTCCATCCGCCACGAGCCTAACGGGGATGCGTGCTGGGCGACGGCGGTGCGCGCCGCCCGTTCGTTCACTGGCCGGTCCAGGCTCATGTCCGCCCTCGCCGCCTAGCGCCGCCCGAACAGCCGCTCGATGTCGGCGAGCTTGAGTTCGACATAGGTCGGGCGGCCGTGGTTGCATTGGCCGGCGTCTCAGATCTCCTTCATCACCTGGGCGTAGGACAGGACCGCGAACAGCGCTGTCCCGCCGAGCACGTTGCCTATCAGAACGGGGATGATGAAGCCAAACAGGGTCTGCGCGAGGTCCTGCTGGCCGGCGAGAAGGAGCATGAACGCTTCCATGCTGCCGGCGACAATGTGCTGGGAGCCGCCGATCGCGATGAGATATGTGAGCACGACGGTCATCTGAAACTCCGCCCCTTCCGCGCTCGGCATGAGCCAGACCAGGACCGCGATCAGAAAGCCCGCGGAAATCCCCCTGACCAGCATCTCGAGCCAGTCATGGCCGAGCGTGTGCATGCTGACGTCAAGCATCGCCTGACGCAGGCTCCCCTCGAGAACCGGCGTGAACGTGCAGAACAGCGCCGCGACAAGCGTTCCAGCGAGATTGGCCGCGAGAACAAGGCCCCACATGCGCCCCAGCAGCACGAGGTTGCGGCGGGAGAAATCGGCGAGCAAAGGCAGAACCACGGTGATCGTCGTTTCGGTGAACAATTGCTGCCGGGCCAGGATCACCATCAGAAACCCGACCGAATAGCCGAAGCTAGCGACGAGCGGCGTCCAAGGAGCCTGAGGCAATCCGCGCGCGAGCGCCGCCTGTCCGAGCAGGGAAAAGCTGATCGAGAGGCCGCCGGCGAAGCCGGACCACCAGAGCGAGACGGCGGGCCGCTCCATCTGCTCCTGCCCCTCCTGCCGGACGATCTGGTAGACCGTCCTGACCGGCAGGCGGGCGTGCTCGGCGATCGCGCGCTCCTCGCGCTCGACGGTTTCTTCCTCGGATGCGCTCAAGATCCCGCCTCGCCTTTGACCGATGCTCGCGGGGGGAAACGCGCGAGGGCCCGCTCGGTTGCGAGAAAGGGGAGAAGCTGTTCGGTTGAAGTCTTAGCGCCGCCCGAACAGCCGCTCGATGTCGGCGAGCTTGAGCTCGACATAGGTCGGGCGGCCGTGGTTGCATTGGCCGGCGCCCGGCGTCTGCTCCATCTCGCGCAGGAGCGCGTTCATCTCGTCCGGCTTGAGCGCCCGGCCCGAGCGCACCGAATGATGGCAGGCGAACGTCCCGAGCCGGCGATCGAGCCGGCGGGCGAGGCTCTGGGCGCCGTCGTCGGCCGCGAGATCGGCGGCAAGGTCGCGCACGAGGCCGGCG
>JBAUXQ010000229.1:0-9195 GCA_049584355.1 Roseiarcus sp.
GCCCGGAGCCGCGGATCGATCGCGGCGCAGGCGATGTCGACGATGAAGTTCAGCCCGATCACGATCAGCGCCAGCAGCATCACCCCGTTCTCGACCACCAGGGTGTCGCGATTGGAGATCGATTGCAGCATGAGCCGGCCGAGACCAGGCAGAACGAACACGTTCTCGACCACGATCGCGCCGGCGATCAGGTTGGCGAATTGCAGCCCCATGATGGTGAGGATCGGCGTCAGCGCGTTGGGCAGCGCATGACGCCAGAGCGCGGCGCGCCGCGACACGCCCTTGGCGCGCGCGGTGCGCATGAAGTCCTCGTTCAAGGCCTCGATGAGCGCCGACCGGGTGACGCGGGTCAGGATCGCCGCCTGCGCGGCGCCGAGCGCGACCGCCGGCAGAATCAGCGCGCCGAGAGCCCGCGCCGGCTCTTGCCAACCGGGAAAGCCGCCCGCCGGAACGAGCCTCAGCGTCACGGCGAAGACGATCACGAGCAGGATCGCCAGCCAGAAATTCGGCACCGCGATGCCGACCTGGCTCGCGCCCATCACGATTGCGTCGCCCGCCCGGCCCCGCCGATCCGCGGCGTAGACGCCGGTCGCGAGCCCGACCGCCGCGGCGAACGCCATCGCCATCAGCGCCAAGGGAGCGCTGACCGCGAGGCTCGACGCGATCAGCGGACCGATCGGCGAGCCGTAGGCGTAGGAAAGGCCAAGATCGCCGCGCAAAGCGCCGCCGATCCAGTGCGCGTAGCGGATAGGCGCCGGCTGATCGAGGCCCAGTTTATGCGACAGGGAGGCGACCGCCTCCGGCGTCGCGGTCGGCCCCAGCATGGTCAGGGCCGCATCCCCCGGCAGAATGTTCATGACCGCGAACACGATCATGGACGCGATGAGGAGCGTCGCAACGAACAGAAGGATCCGTTGGATGGCGTAAGCGAGCATCGCCTTCAGCTAGCGGGCGAGCGCGAGGCCGCGACAGGACCTCACGAACTTTTTCCGGCCAGCCCTGAGGCGATGCGCAGCGAAATTTCCGCCGAAAGCGCGCGCGCGAGGCGGATTTCGGCGTCGCGCTCGGCGCGCAAGTCGTTATAGCGCTGCTGGGTGCGGTCGTAGGCCGCAGCCGCGACGGCCTTACCCCTAAGCACCTCCGCGCCACCGTCGACCTTGTTCAGCGTATATTCCGCCGTACCCTGCACCGTTGCCGACGTTGCGACGTTGATCAGCGAATTTACCGTGGGCGTCACCGTGCCCGTATCGACTTTCACCGTCAGACGATATTTCGGCGGCGGCGTCTGGCCCGTGCCGTTGAGATCGGATGTGAGATTGTCGGCCAGATAGTGGCCGATGCGGTCCTTGATCGGCGCGACTTCGATCGCGCGGACATCCTCGGCGAGACCGGGATGCGCCGCCTCGCTGTAAAGGGGCTGAAAGCAACCCCCAAGTCCGGCGGCGAGCGCGAGCGCCGCGACGGCGCCGAAACCTCTAGACCACGACATTGACGATCCTCAGCGGCACGATGATCACCTTGCGGGCAGGCCTATTATTCATCGCCCTGACGACCGCGTCGAGGGCCAGCGCCGCGCCTTCGATCCGCTTCGCGTCGGCGTCGCGCTCGATCGTCAGCTCGCCACGCTTCTTGCCGTTGACCTGCACGACGTAAGTGACGTGGTTCGAGACGAGCAGGCTGCGATCGGCGACCGGCCATGAGCTTTGGGCGACAAAACCCTTGTGGCCGAGCGCTTCCCAGCATTCTTCGGCGAGATGGGGCATCATCGGCGCAAAGCAATGGACGAGGATGTCGCCCGCCTCGGCGAAGGCGGCGCGCAGATCGTCGCCGACCGGCGACTCCCCGATCGCTCCGACCGCCGCGGCGAGCTCGTTGGCCAGCTCATAGATCGCTGCAATGCAGACATTGAACCGGAGCCGCTCGACCTCGTCCTCGATCTTGGCCAGCGCCGCATGGGCGATTCGGCGGATACGCCGCGCCTCTTCGCCGTAATCCGCCGGCGGCGCCGGACGCTCGGGGCCGATGACGCGTTCGATTTCGCAGGTGAGGCGCCACAGGCGCTGCACCTGCTTGTACGCGCCCTGGACGCCCGCCTCGGTCCAGATGACGTCGCGCTCGGGAGGCGAGTCCGACAGCATGAACCATCGAGCCGTGTCGGCCCCGTAAGTGGCGATGATCTCGTCGGGATCGATCGTGTTGCGCTTCGATTTCGACATCTTCTCGGTCGGGCCGATCTCGACCGGCTCGCTGCCCTCAACGAGAAAAGCGCGACGCCGGTCCCCGTCCCCTTCGACCCGAATCTCGGAGGGCGCAAGCCATTGCCCGTCCGCGTCGCGATAGGTCTCGTGCACCACCATGCCCTGGGTAAAGAGGCCTGCGAACGGCTCGTCGAGATCGAGATATCCGCACTTGCGCATCGCGCGGGTGAAGAAGCGCGAGTAGAGAAGATGCAGGATCGCGTGCTCGATGCCACCGATGTACTGGTCGACCGCCAGCCAGTGATCGGCCATCTTTGGATCGGTCGCGGCCGCCGCATTTGCCGGATCAGTGAAGCGGACAAAATACCACGACGAATCGACGAACGTGTCCATCGTGTCGGTTTCGCGCGTGGCCGGCCCGCCGCATTGCGGGCAGGCGACGTGCTTCCAGGTCGGATGACGGTCGAGCGGATTGCCGGGCTGATCGAACGTCACGTCCTCGGGCAGCTTGACCGGCAGATCCGCGGCCGGGACCGGCACGATCCCGCACGCCTCGCAATGGATGATCGGGATCGGGCAGCCCCAGTAGCGCTGGCGCGACACGCCCCAGTCCCTGAGCTTGTAATTGATCTGCCGCTTGGCCTGCGGCCGGTCGCCGAGGGTGATGTCCTCCAGCCGGCGCGCGACCTCCTCTTTCGCCTGCTCGACGGTCAGCCCATCGAGAAAGCGCGAATTGATCATCACCCCGTTGCCGTCATAGGCGGTCCGATCGATGATGAAGTTGGCGGGATCGAGCTCGGCCGGGCACACCACCGGCGTCACGCCGAGGCCATAGGCGCGGACAAAATCGAGATCGCGCTGGTCGTGGGCCGGGCAGCCGAAAATCGCGCCCGCGCCGTATTCCATCAGAACGAAATTGGCGACATAGATCGGCAGGCGCCAGCCGGGGTCGAACGGGTGATGAACCTTGAGGCCGGTGTCGTAGCCCCGCTTCTCCGCGGTCTCGATCGCCGCGACCGAGGTGCCGATCCTGCGGCATTCCTCGATGAACGCCGCCAACGCCGGATCGCGCTTCGCCGCCGCGCCGGCCAGCGGATGGTCGGGCGCGATCGCCATGAACTTGGCGCCGAACAACGTGTCCGGACGAGTCGTGTAGATCTCGAGCTCGTTTGTTCCCGGTTCGCCCGCGAGCGGGCCGAGCGTCGCCTGATCGACGGCGAAGCGAATGACAAGGCCCTCCGAGCGCCCGATCCAGTTGCGCTGCATGAGGCGGACCTTTTCCGGCCAACGATCGAGCCGGTCGAGGCTGGCGAGCAGATCATCCGAATAATCGGTGATCTTGAGGAACCATTGGGTGAGTTCGCGCTGCTCAACGATCGCCCCGGAACGCCAGCCGCGGCCATCAATCACCTGCTCGTTGGCGAGCACCGTCTGATCGACCGGGTCCCAATTGACCTTCGACTTCTTGCGCGCGACCAGGCCGGCGTCGAGGAAGTCCAGGAACAGCTTCTGCTGATGCTTGTAATAGCTCGGATCGCAGGTCGCGATCTCGCGCGACCAGTCGAGCGACAGTCCCATCGACTGCAGCTGGGCTCGCATCGCCGCGATATTGGCGTAAGTCCATTCCGCCGGACTGGTGTTGTTCTGCATCGCGGCGTTTTCCGCTGGCAGCCCGAAAGCGTCCCAGCCCATCGGGTGGAGGACGTTGAACCCGCGCGCGCGCCGATAACGCGCGACAACATCGCCCATGGCGTAATTGCGCACATGGCCCATGTGGATGCGCCCCGACGGATATGGGAACATCTCGAGGACGTAATATTTCGGCCGCGGATCGTCGTTAACGGTCTTGAAGATTTGCGCGTCCGCCCAGGCCTTCCGCCACTTGGCCTCGGATTCGCGCACGTTGTATCGTTCGGGCCGCATTGCCGGGCGTTCTCGAAGGGATATCGGGATCATGGCGTGCGGCGCGACAAAACACGATTTGCCGGGAGGGTCAAATAGCGTTGGCAAGCCCCGGCAACCGTCAATTATACACCATGCCCAAGCGAGTCCCTTGACCTCGCCCAGCAGATAAAACAGTTTTGCGACGATTGCCCATTGTCGGAAAATTGGGGGGATCAATGTCCGCGAACATTCCCGAGCCTGTTCTTCATCCGACGCCGATCCTGAGCTTGCGTCCAACCCAGATGACGCTTGGCATGACCGAGGTTCATCAAAAACGCCAGGCCTGGAAGACGAAGGTTTCCGTAAAACTGGCCGAGTTTCTCGCCGCTCACATGGTTCCGGTCATCAAAGGACTCGGGGGTGAACCCTATCTGACCGATCATCACCATCTGGCTCGCGCGCTGTACGAGGAGGGGGTGAAAAGTGTTTATATAACCGTCATCGCGGACTTGAGCCGTCTGCCGAAGGACCACTTCTGGAACATGATGGACTTTCACGGCTGGACGCATCCTTACGATTCAAAGGGCCGTCGGCGCGAGTATTCGGATCTGCCAAAGACGATCAAGACGATGGAAGACGATCCCTATCGCTCTTTGGCCGGCCTCCTACGCACCCACGGGGGCTTCGCCAAGGATTCAACGCCATTCTCGGAATTTCTGTGGGCCGATTTCCTGCGGCCGCGAATCAAGGCCAAGACCCTTAGGTCCGACTTCGGCGCCGCGTTGACGGAGGCGCTGACCTTGGCCAAGAGCGGCGAAGCGGACTATCTGCCGGGTTGGAGCGGGCCGCACTCCTACCCCCAGCCCGGGTCGGGCAAGGCGAAGGGTCAAAAAAGCAAGAGAAAGAAAGCCGGCGCCGCCGCATCCTCTCAGGCGGCCGGCTGACGGGCTCGACCCGTTTCCGAGCGGTCTTCCTTTACCCCGCGAGCAACAGGCGCCGCGCCTCATCATAGACTGCGCGATCGCCGGCCGCGATGATGCGGCCCCCTTTGGCGGCGGCCTCGCCGTCCCAGGTCGAGATGAGGCCGCCCGCCCCTTCGATGATCGGCGCGAGCGCGACCACGTCGTGCGGCTTGAGATTGGTTTCGATCACCAGGTCGATGAATCCCGCCGCCAGCGCACAATAGGCGTAACAGTCGCCGCCGTAACGGATCAGGCGGACCTCGTTTTCGACCCGGGCGTAGGCCGCCCGGTCTGCCGCGTCCCGGATCAGAAGCGGGCTCGTCGTCATCAGCGTCGCTTCGCCTAAGGAAGCGCACGAGCGGGCGCGCAACGCCCGCGTCGTCCATTCGGACGGCGGCGCTTCGCCGCGGGAGGGCGCGAGCGTGCGCAGTTTAGCCCGTTTGCCGTCGCCATAGAACCGCTCGCGAGTGAACGGCTGCGACATCATGCCGTAGACCGGCTGGCCGCGCTGCATGAGCCCGATCAGCGTGCCCCAGGTCGGCAGACCGGAGATGAAACTCTTGGTGCCGTCGATCGGATCGAGCACCCAGACATATTCTGCGTCGGGGCGATCGCGCCCATACTCCTCTCCGATCACGCCATGGTTGGGGAAGGTCTGCGCAATCAGCCGCCTCATCGCGGCCTCGGCGCCCCGGTCGGCCTCGGTGACGGGATCGAAGACGCCGCCGCGCGACTTATCCTCCGCGCCGATCGCGGTGCGAAAAAATGGGAGAATCACTTCACCCGAGACCTGCGCGAGTCGGTCGACGAAGGCGGCAAAGTCGACGGCGGTCATGCAAAACCCCGATGAATGCGATAAAAGTCATGCCCCGTGTGCATATCTGCTATCTCAACATGTGGGAGCTAGAGCCCCAGCGAACTGAGCTATATCGTTATAGGCCATTGTTATAATGAACTTTATTGGCGTTGGGACGCCATCAGCGGCCCAGAACCGGTTTGCAACAGTCCCCCGAAAACAGTGGGCGGATGCCCATCCGATGAAGAAAGGTCTTGCAACCGCGGCAGCCAGCGACGATATTGTTGCGGTGCGGCATGACCTGCCGCATATGCCCTCCTTGGGCGTTTCCTCCCTAGACTCAGGGCCGCCATGGCGACATGGCGGCCTCCTTTTTTAATCCGATCCTGGGGTCGGGAGGTTGTGCGCTGCACTAGGGGTGCGTTGCAGTGCGGGATGACCTTCGGGGCTTTCTGTTTGCGTCACGGTTCATTCGGCGGCGAGCCGGCCGGCGTCCGTTCCCCCGCCGAACTCCTGCGCAAGCGCCTTCGCCGCTGCGAACAGATCTTCGCTTAAACCAGTCCATTTCTCAGTCCTGACGATCCGGCGCTCGTCGAGATAGAGCGACCGGGCGATCTCGATCTGAACCGCATGCGCGCCCTCTGCGGGCGCGCCGAAATGCTCGGTGATGAACCCGCCGGCGAACGGCTTGTTGCGGCGGACCCGGTAGCCCGCGCCCTTCAGGCTCGCCTCGAGAGCCTCAACGACCGCGGGCGCCGCGCTCGCCCCGTAGCGATCGCCGAGCACGATGTCGAGTCCGCTGACATCGGCGGCGTTGGAGGGCATCGAGTGGCAGTCTAGCAGCACCGCCACCCCGAACCACGCGCGCGCGCGCTCCATCAGGGCCTTCAATTGGGCGTGATAGGGCCGGTAGAGGGTTTCGATCCGGTTCAGGCCGTCGGCGATGGAGATCGGTTTCTTGTAGATCGGCTGGGCGTCGCCGACGACTCTTGGAATGGTGCCGAGGCCGACCGCCACCCTGAGCGAGTGGGTATTGGCGAACTCGGGCAGGCGGCCGTCGAAAATCTGCGGGTCGAGCTCGTAGGGCTCCCGGTTCACATCGAGATAGGCGCGCGGAAAGAACGCCCGCAACAGCGGCGCGCCGAGCGCGACGCACGGCAGGAACAGTTCGTCGACGAAGGCGTCCTCCGACCGGCGCAGCGTCAGCGGATCGAGCCGGGAGGCGGCGAGGAAGCGCGGCGGATAGGTCGAGCCCGAATGGGGCGAACTGAAGACGAGCGGCGAAGCCAACCGGGCAGGCTCGACCGTCTCAAACGGACGGTCGAAATCCTGGATTGCGATCCGCTCGACCTGTTCCATCGGCCCTCCGACGAGCGCTTGCTCCGAGCGCCCCGTTCGGCTTTATCATAGCGCTGAATGCCGGCGCGACGCGAGCCTCAAGCGCTGGTTCAAGAAATCTTTACTGGGGCGCCGCAAAGTTGCAAGCCTTGCCAGGGGATAGAGATGCAGACGCCGGTTGAGATTTCCGCCAAGATTCTGCTTGCGGAGGACGATAACGACATGCGCCGCTTCCTCGTCAAGGCGCTGCAAAACGCAGGCTATGCCGTGACCTCTTTTGACAATGGGCTTTCTGCTTACGATCGGTTGCGCGAGGAGCCATTCGAGCTCTTGTTGACCGACATCGTGATGCCGGAGATGGACGGGATCGAGCTTGCCCGCCGCGCAACCGAGCTCGACCCGGAAATCAAGGTCATGTTCATCACCGGATTCGCCGCGGTGGCGCTCAACCCCGGCAATGGGGCGCCGAAGGACGCCCGCATCCTCTCCAAGCCCTTTCATCTTCGCGATCTGGTAAATGAGGTGGAGCGACTGCTGCGAGCGGCGTGAGGCGCCCGCGCGGTCGAGGGACTAAGCTTATGCGCGCGCTGGCGCTTTTCGTCACGGCGCTCTGGGCGGCGACCGTCGCTCCAGCATCGGCCGACGGCTCGCGTCTCGACGCGATCGTCGAGCGTCACGTGCTGCGGGTGGGCACAACCGG
Organism: Roseiarcus sp.; assembly: GCA_049584355.1. Lineage (GTDB taxonomy): Bacteria > Pseudomonadota > Alphaproteobacteria > Rhizobiales > Beijerinckiaceae > Roseiarcus. Next base: position 7,879 of record JBAUXQ010000229.1, read on the forward strand.
CGACTATCGCCCGTTCACCGCGCTCGACAAGGGAACCGGCGAATATTCCGGCTTCGACATCGACATGGCCCGGGCGCTGGCCAAGGCGCTAGGGGTTTCGATCGCGTTTGCGCCCACAACCTGGAGCGGCCTAGCCCAGGGGCTCGCAGAGGGCGACTTCGACATCGCCATGGGCGTCTCGGTCACGCTCGACCGGCAGAAGATCGGCTTCTTCTCCGCCCCCTACCTGCGCGACGGCAAGACGCCGATCGCGCGCTGCTCGGATCAGGAGAAGTTTCAGACCTTGACCGACATCGACCGCCCCGGCGTCAAGGTGATCGCCAATCCCGGCGGGACCAATGAACGCTTCGATCGCGCGCGCCTGCACGCGGCCGACATCGTCGTCTATCCGGACAATCTGACGATATTCGACCAATTGGCCTCAGGCCGCGCGGACCTCATGATTACCGACGCCTCGGAGACCCGCTTCCAGGCGAAACTGCATCCCGGCGTGCTTTGCGCCATCCACCCCGACCAGCCGTTCGATTTCGCCGAGAAGGCGTACTGGATGGTTCCGGACCCCGCCTTGAAGGCCTTCGTCGACCAGTGGCTGCATTTGGCGATCGAGGACGGCGAATTCGATGCGCTGTTCGCGAAGTGGTTCCGTTGACGGGGCGCGTTCCTGAAACGGAAACGGGCGGCTCGATGAGCCGCCCGACGTCGACGAAGTCATACCGTTCTCATGCTGCTCGATGCTCGCCCTCTCAATACCAATGCATGGGGCAGGAGCCGTAGTTCGGGAAGCAATAGATAGGATAGGCGGCGATCGAGCCCAGATCAGCGACGCCGCCGACCACGCCATTGGCGGCTTTCGCCACCGGATTGGCGCCATACGCGACGTAGCGATGCCCGTTCCGCCATGCATAGCGGTGGGCGTAACGGTGGCGCACATAGTGATGCTCGGCGACCCTCGCCCGGCTGGGCGAGGACTCTGTCAAGCGTGGCGTGGGCGCCGGTTCACTCAGGGACGGCGCCGCCGCGCCGCTCGGCGAGGAGGCTGTTGCAACGGATGGCGATGTCGCTGCGCCCGGCGCAGGCGCCGGTTTGCTTACTGAGGGCGCGGACGGACTGGGAGACGCCGTTGCGACTGATGGCGAGGGCGCGGAGCCCGGCGCCGGCGCCGGTTTGCTTACTGAGGCCGCGGACGGACTGGGAGACGCCGTTGCGACTGATCGCGGGGGCGCGGAGCCCGGCGTGGGCGCCGGCCCATTCGCCGCGGCCGAAGACGCGCCCGGCGCCGCCGTCGACCCGTTAACCGCGTCTGCTACAGCCCAGCTC
>JBAUXQ010000230.1:0-4472 GCA_049584355.1 Roseiarcus sp.
CTCGCCGGCGGCACCGGGCGCAAAGAAGTCGAGAGTTTCTACCGCGACTACTTTGTCGGCCACTGGCCGGCCGACGTCGAAGTCAAGTCCATCTCGCGCACGGTCGGAGCGAACCGGGTCGTCGACGAACTCATCGTCAGTTTCACCCACGACCGCGAGATGAAATGCTATCTGCCCGGTGTCCCGCCGACCGGGCGCAAGGTCGTGCTGCCGAACGTCGTCGTGATGGGCTTCGACGGCGACGGCCGCGTCGCCTACGAGCATATCTACTGGGACCAGGCGTCGCTTCTGGTCCAGATCGGGCTATTGGATCCGAAGGCGCTTCCGGTGACGGGCGCCGAACAGGCGAGTCGGCTCATGGACCCCCGCCAGCCGGCAAATGAACTGATCGCTCGCTCACTCAAATCCCGGACGAGCGCCGTTCATAATGCGGAGAAGTCCGGCGCCGCGGGCCGCAAGCGGTGAATTTCCCCCCTGTTATGGCCGAAAAAGCTCCCTGTTCTGGCGAGGAAAAGCGCCTGTTCGCGCAACAAAGCTCCCTGTTCACGTCTGTGGTCAACCTCCTGTTCGGACGCGCGTTTCTTTACCTGCTCAGGCCGCGTTCGGCCGGTCCGCGGCGCTCGGCAGGCGCGCCAGCATGGCGATCAGCGCCCGGTCGCCGAGGACCGCGACCCGTTCGCGCGCGGTGAGCCAGGCGCGGGCGTCTTCGAGCGTTTGAGCGTCATTGAGCTTCGCCGCGGCGACGGCGGTCTCGACGTCGACCTCGCCTCGCCGGTGACGCGGCGCCTCGGCGAGGAAGGACTCGTGCAGGACCCGCAACGCCGCGTCGGTCGAGATCGCCTCGAGCGCGTCGTCATGGTCCCGGCCGATCAGGGCGAGCTCGTCCGCGAGCGCATTGGCCCGCTCGACGACCGCGGGCGGCGAGGTCTCCTCAGGCGTGCGCAGGAGCCCGATGCGGCGCATGGCGAGGCCGATCGTGCGATTTCCGCTCGCCCAGGAGAGCGGAATGGAAAGGACGAGGCCGGCGATCGTTGGCGACATCCAGACGATCAACGAGGGCGAAATGAGCGCCGCCGCGAACAGCGTGATGACGCCGAGCAGGACATGTGAGCGATGGCGGCGCGCGATGCTGCTGAAGGGGATCGACCCGTCGTCCCGCCGCTGTGGATTCCAGCCGGTGTCCCGCCCCGACAGGATCTGCGCCACCGACCCGGACTGGATCAGCATCATGATCGGCGCCAGCGCGGCGGAGATGATGATCTCGACGAAAGTCGAGGCGATGAGCGCGAGCGCTCCGCCCGAGCCGCGGCGCGTCTTCGAGTCAATGAGGGCGAGCAGGAGACCAAGGAACTTGGGCGCGAGCAGGATGCCGATCGTCAGCTCGAACAGCTGCAGCGCGCGCTCGTAGTCGAACCGCGGCCAGGCCGGAAACAGCGAGAATTCCCTGGTGAAGTACTCCGGCCGAATGTAGTGGGATTGCAGCACCAGCACGATGCCGACCAGCAACTGCGCCATCCACAACGGCGAAGCGAGATAGCCCATGATGCCGTGCGCGAGATGTTGTCGCGTCGCTAGGGTGAAGCCCCGGGCGCCGATGATCCGCGCGTGCTGCAGATTGCCCTGGCACCATCGCCGGTCGCGAGCCGCGAGATCGATGAGCGAGGGCGGGCTCTCTTCGTACGAGCCTCCGAGGTCGGGCAACATGTAGACGGTGAAGCCTGCGCGCCTCATCAGGCCCGCTTCGATGAAATCGTGGCTGAGAATGTGGCCGCCGAACGGCGGCTTGCCCGGCAGATCCGGCAGTCCGCAATGATCGGCGAACGCGCGCGTGCGCACAATCGCGTTGTGGCCCCAGTAGTTGCCGTCGCGCCCCATCCACGCGCTCAAGCCCGCGCCGATGACCGGGCCGGCGATCCGGGCGGCGAACTGCTGCAGGCGGGCGAACATGGTGTTGCGATTGACGACGAGAGGCTGGCTTTGGATGATGCCGGCGTCGGGATCCGCCTCCATGGCCGCCGCCAGGCCCACGATCGCCTCTCCCGTCATCAGGCTGTCGGCGTCAAGGACGACCATTTGCGGATAGTGGCCGCCCCAGTGAATGACGAAATCGGCGATGTTGCCCGCCTTGCGGGCAAGATTCTTGCGCCGCCGCCGGTAATAGAAGCGGGCCTGCGGCAGGCGCGCGCGGATGGCGACGAAAGCGCGCTCCTCGGCGATCCAGACATTGGCGTCGGTGGTGTCGGACAGCAGGAAGAAGTCGAACGCGTGCGCCTGGCCGGTACGTTCGACGTCCTCGAAGATCGCCTGCATGGCGCCGAAGACGCGCGAAGGCGCCTCGTTGTAGATAGGCATCACGACCGCCGTTCGTTCGCGCAAGCGGGCCGTCGGCTCGCGTCGGCCCCGATGAGCGAGGAGCCAGACAAAGCCGACCACGGCGGAGGTAAGCGAGAGCGTCACCCAGGAAAACGTGACAACGAACAGCACCACCATCGCCCATTCAAGCGGCGTGATCGTGCCGACCGCGACGACCTTGAACATCTGGTCGGCGCCATATGCGGTCAAGGCCAAAGCGCCGCCGAAAATAAGTAGCCGGGTCAGAACCGGCGCGCGGGCAAGGCGCGGCGCGACGAGCGCGCGGCGATCGCGACGCGAGAACCGTTTGAACGACTGGACCGGCATGGCGAGCGGCGCGAAGCCGGGCATCGAGGAGCCTAGCGACGAGCCCATGTCGCTCGCCCCGGCGTCCTTGGGCGTGAGCGTCAGGCTGTCCATCGGTAGAGCCACGTTTCGCTCGCCGGCTGGTTGTCGACGCTCAGCGTCAGGCGCAACTCGGAATAGGTTTCCGATCCGGGATCGAGATCGAAAACGACCCGCACCGAACGCCTGTCTTTGTTGGGAAAGAGGCGAACTGAGACGATCTTGCCCGGAGCCGCGTGAACGTCCGCGCTTGCAGCTGCGGCTTTCGCCGGGTCGGCGAACAGGTCGCCTTCCATCTCGACCGCAAACCGCTGGCGATTGCCGACCTTGCCGCGCCGCGACGACACGCACGATGCGAGTGGAGGCCTGGACGGCGGTGACCAGCACCAAAATTGCCGGTAGGCGATCATCAGGCTCGTCGCCGCGGCCATCCCGGCCTTGGGGCGCCATTGCGCGATGACATTCTCATTGGTCTCGGCTTGGGCCGGGATCTCCAGTAGACGGAGGTCGCCTTCGCCCCAATCGCCGATCGGTTCGATCCACAGCGAAGGTTTGAGTTCCCATTGCGTGTCGTCGTCGTAAAACGCGTCGAAGGAACGGCTGCGCTGCAGAAGTCCGAAGCCGCGGGGGTTGAGGTCGGAAAAAGCCGAAATTTGCAAGGTCTCGCGGTTGGAGACCGGGCGCCAGAGCCACTCGCCGCTTCCGCTCAGAATCTGCAATCCGGTCGACTCATAGACGGCGGCGCGGACATCATCGACGAGGCGATGGTCGAGGGCGCTGAAGAGATAGGCGGCGGCCATGGCCCCGAATCCCAACTTGTCCACTGGGGCCCGCGCGATCAGCGTCGTCTCGGTGTCGATGATGGTCGCTTCGAGCGGGCGCAGCGTAAACCGAAACGCGCCGGTAACGCTCGTCGAATCGAGCAACGCATGAAGGGTCAGCGTGTTGGCGGCCGGATTGGGCTTTTCGACCCAGAATTCGCGGAACAAGGGAAATTCCTCGCCCGGCTCGTCGCCGGTCCGAATCGCGAGCCCGCGTGCGGTGACGCCGAAGGGCTGGGCGTGCGCGCGTGCGCGATAGAAACTCGCGCCCTGGAAGATCGCTACGTCTTCGAAGCCCTGTTCGGACGCCTTGAGAATGCGCAAGCCGGAAAAGCCGAGGTCGCCCAGAACGGCTGGGGGCTCAAGCTTGCCAAAGTCGAAATTGGCTGCCTCGTAGATCACCTTTTGCGCCATGCCGTTCTCGACGATGTTGATCGCTATCGGCGTCGTATAGACAAAGCCCCGATGCAGAGGCTCAAGCGAAAAGCCGAGTTTCTGGTCGCTCCAGATCGCCGCGCCCGGCACGCGCCGGATCGACGCGTATTGATCGAAAGTGAGATCGGAAAACACGCTTGGCAGCGGAGCTTCCGGCGCCTTGAACGGTTTTGAGGCCAATTCAACCGCCATCTTCACCACCGTGTCGGCAGAGAACGGAACCGGCTGGCCTAGCGGTTCGGCGGCGGCGGGTGACGAGCCGGACGGGGCCAGCGAAGCGGCGAGCGCCCCGCCGACCGCCAGCTGCAAGAATTCGCGACGTTGCCTGTCCGCCATCGTATTCTTCGTTCGTTCACCCACCGAGCCAGACCGCGTAAAAGACGGCCCGACACAGCGTCGCTCCCAGCCAAGATGAAAAGTCAGCCCGGGAGGAGAAAACCGCGCCGCAAGCCCGGCGCGTTCCGTCCTTGGCGGGTAGGTTGTATATCGTTTTTTGCAGGGCAGCGAGACGCATTTTGC
>JBAUXQ010000231.1:0-2063 GCA_049584355.1 Roseiarcus sp.
GCCCGCGATCGGTCTCGATCTCGACGAACGAGACCGAGGCGCCGCCGGCGTTGAGGGCGCGGACGATCGCCCGCGAGTCCCTGGTGGGAAACAGCCAGTCGGAAGTGAAGGAGACGACGCAGAAACGCGTGCGGGCGTCTTTGAACGCGTTCGCGAGCGATCCGCCGTAGTCTGCTGCGAGGTCGAAATAGTCCATCGCCCGTGTCATGTACAGGTAGGAGTTGGGATCAAAGCGTTCGACGAAGATCGTGCCCTGATGCCGCAGGTAGGATTCAACCTGGAAATCCGCGTCGAAGGAAAACGTGCGCGCCGAACGGTCCTGCAGATTGCGGCCGAAGCGGCGATGCAGCGCGGTCTCGGACAGGTACGTGATGTGGGCCGCCATGCGAGCGACCGCAAGGCCCTTCGTTGGGCGAGTGCCCTCGACGAGATAGCGCCCGCCGCGCCAGTCCGGATCGGCCATCACCGCCTGTCGGCCAACCTCATGGAAGGCGATGTTCTGCGACGAGTGCCGTGTTGCTGTGGCGATCGGAAGAGCGGCGAAGAGGCGATCGGGATAGGTTGCGGCCCATTGAAGGACCTGCATACCGCCCATGGAGCCGCCGGCGACGCAAAACAACATGTCGATGCCAAGATGATCGATCAGCAGCGCCTGCGCCCGCACCATGTCGGCGATCGTGACGATCGGAAAGTCGAGCCCGTAAGGCTCGCCGGTTTCCGGGTTGATGGAGGCGGGGCCGGTCGAGCCCATGCAGCCTCCAAGGACGTTCGGACAAATGACGAAAAATCGATCGGTGTCGAACGGGCGGCCGGGACCAACCATTGTCTCCCACCACCCCGGCCGGCCGGTGACCGGATGCAGGTTGCCGACATGCTGGTCGCCGGTCAGGGCGTGACAGACGAGAAGGGCATTGGATTTCGCCGCGTTGAGCGCGCCGTAGGTTTGATAGGCGATCGTGAGCGGCGCGAGGGTGGCGCCAGAGTCCATCCGCAACGGCGAACTGGGACCCAACCGTAGGGTCGGACTATCGGGCGAGACGGATTGCGCGATTGCGCCGTTCACAAACGCCCCTGCCTCCCCCACGACCGGCCCTTCCACGTCCAATGTCAGCGAATACGTTCTCTTTGCCGAACGGATCGTTTGCTATAGAGGAAGCCCGGAAGATGCAAGCGGCGTTGTGAGATCGGCGCGAGGTGTCCGCTCGCTAGCCTGCGTTGCGCGCAAGCTCGGCGACGATCGCGTCGCCCATCTCGCCGGTCGAAACCGGACGGTCCCCGTCGCCGCGGATGTCGGCGGTTCGCAGGCCGTCCGCAAGCACCCGGGCGATCGCCGCGTCGAGCCTGTCGGCGGCCGCATTGAGCCCGAACGAATAGCGCAGCGCCATCCCGAACGATCCGATCATCGCGATCGGATTGGCGAGCCCCTTGCCGGCAATGTCGGGCGCCGATCCATGGACCGGCTCGTAGAGCGCCTTGCGCCGGCCGCTCTTCGGATCGACGTCGCCGAGGGAAGCGGACGGCAGCATGCCGAGCGAGCCGGTCAACATCGCCGCGACGTCCGACAACATGTCGCCGAACAGATTGTCGGTCACGATGACGTCGAATTGCTTCGGCCAGCGGACAAGCTGCATCCCAAGCGCGTCGGCGAGCTGATGCTCGAGCTTGACGTCCGGATATTCGCGTTTGTGGAGGGCGGTCATCACCTCGTGCCACAGCACGCCGGATTTCATCACGTTACGCTTCTCGCTCGACGTCACCTTGTTTCCCCGCTTGCGCGCCAGGTCGAAGGCGGTCCGGCCGATCCGCTCGATCTCGAAGGTGTCATAGACTTGGGTGTCGATCGCGCGCTTCTGTCCGTTGCCGAGATCGATGATCTGCTTCGGCTCGCCGAAATAGACGCCGCCGGTCAGTTCGCGCACGATCATGATGTCGAGCCCCTCGACGACCTCGGGTTTGAGCGACGAAGCGGAAGCGAGCGCCGGGTAGCAGATCGCCGGCCGCAAATTGGCGTAGAGGGCCAGGTCCTTGCGCAATCGCAGCAGTCCCGCCTCCGGCCGAACATC
>JBAUXQ010000232.1:0-5708 GCA_049584355.1 Roseiarcus sp.
GCCGAGTTCTGGCGCCTACGCGAATCGATTCCCGAGGCGCAGGTCAAGGAAGGCGCCTCGATCAAGCACGACGTCTCGGTCGAGGTCGGCCTCGTGCCGGCGTTGATCAGCGAGGCGACGCCCGCGGTCGAAGCTTTCGCGCCCGGCGCGCGCGTGGTCGCCTTCGGCCATCTCGGCGACGGCAACATCCATTTCAACGTGTCGCAGCCGGTCGGCGCCGACCGGCAGGCCTTTCTCGACCGCTGGGACGCCATGAACGAGATCGTGCACGGCATCGTCGCGCGCCTCGGCGGCTCCTATTCGGCCGAGCACGGCGTCGGTCAGCTCAAGCGCGGCCTGCTCGCCCGATGGAAGGATCCTGCCTCGCTTGCGGTGATGCGCGAGATCAAGGCGGCGCTCGATCCGAACGGAGTGATGAATCCGGGCAAAGTGCTGTGACGCCGTCGTTCGCAATAGCTGAGACTCTCTGTTCAGCAGACTGCCAATCTCTTTCATTTCCGTCCGATGGCCAGGAAGTGTGACCCGCTCGCAACGATCGCCGGTTCTTCTTCCGTAACGCTGAGAAATTCGAGCAGAAGTGCGCGTCTTTTTGCGTTGCGCCAATCCGAATCAAAGCTCTTCATCCACATTGTGGGTCCCTCAACGGCGGCGATCTTTTCGACCAAAAAGCCGGCCTCCTCCATTTCGGTTCTCAATTCATCAGGGTGGTGAAAGTACGCTGTCGTGAAATACAGTGGATTATTCATTGGATTGCGATGCTGACCATCTGTCAGATCCCGCCGAATAATGTCGACGAATATCGGGTCTTCGAGCAGGCCGTCCGTCATGCCGCTGAGGAAAGATGCGAAACGCGATATCGCGGCGGCGAAAACAAGACCGCCGGGCCGCAACACACGGCGCGCTTCGGTCAAGGCTTTCAGCCGGTCTGAACGTTCGATCAGGTGGTAGAGCGGGCCGAGCAAGAGGACGGCGTCCGCGCTACGGTCGGCGTATCCGAGCTCACGAGCATCCCCGATCGTGCAGCTCACCAACGGATGTGACGCCTGGGTCGCCGAAACCCGGCGCGCTTGCTCGACGTGATTGCGGACGGGATCGACGAGATGAACTTCATGCCCCAACCGGGCCAGCCAGAAGGCGTGTACGCCGGCCGCGCCTCCGACATCGTAAACGATGGACGGCGGTTGCGGTAAGCGGCGCTTGATGAGCGCTTGCGTTCGAAGGCGTTCCAGTTCTCCGGCGCCGTGGGAAAGGCGCGCAGCCTCATCGAACGCCTCGTAGTGTTCGAACATCTCAGACGGCAGCACGTTACTCACAAGTCTCTCCGGTTCGTGATGGAACTCTCCGCAGATGCCCCTTTATATCCCAACGGTGCTCGACCGGCGGTGTTGGGCGGAACATTCAATGGTGCGAATCGCGCCAGGAGGATGAGGATCGAACGGGGTGATGAATCCGGGCAAGGTGCTGTGACGAGAGGCCGTCCCGTCCAGGCGATCTCGACGATTCAGCGTCTTTCGGCGGCAGACTCGACAACGTTGGAAAACCCGGGCGCTCGATCTTTACAGATCATTTGGCCCGGCAATGCGCCCGAAGCCCTGGTCACGATCACCCGCGTCACGATGGAGCCAGGCGCGGCGTCGGCCAGACACGCGCACCCGGCAAGCGAACAGATATGGCTCGTCGAGCAGGGCAGCGCCCTGCTTTTGCTGGCCGATGGCGAGACAGACCCATTGCGCGCCGGCGATGTGGTGCGCACGCCTCCCGGCGCGATCCACGGCGTCGCCAACACAGGGGGCGAGCAATTCGTCTATCTCGCCGTGACGACCCCACCGCAGGATTTCTCGTCGGCTTACAAAGAGGTCAGAGGTCAAACTGACCGGATGTCCAACTGAGGACTTCGCGGCGCCAGGCTTGTGAGAGGTCTAAGGCGCGTTTCAGTTAGGTGAAATCGAAGGCGCCGGCGACCGCGAGGGTTCGGATGAACGCGCGATTCCATTTGGTCGTCGAAATGGCCCTGCTTGGCCTGAAACAGCTCCCTGTTCAGCGCAAGAAAGCTCCCTGTTAAGTGCGAAAAACCTCCCTGTTAATTCCGCTCACGTGACGAGGTAAATCCGGGGTCTGCGCCCGGCAAGGCGGGCTTGCGGCGCTGGCTCTGACCTTCTGTTCGCTTTCGGAGCGGGCTGAGGGAGGGCGCCAATCCTCATGTTTTTCAGAGACTTACTGGCAACCACAAAAAAACACCTGCTTTCTCTTTACCAGAAACATAATTCGTGCTAAAGTGCATTCTTGGAGTATTTCGAACATGCCCGCGATCGACGACAATGAAAAGCCTCGGCCTTTCTGATATTCAATTCGCCTGGCTTTGCAGATTCATCTGGATCGGTATTCGGCGTGCGATGTCGAGGCGGATGAAAACCTCCCAAGTCCCGGCGAAGGATCCAAGCTCGGTGATCCGGCGTGGCGGTCTCGTCGCCTTGATCGTTTTCTCGTGTCTTGCTTACGGAGCGGCGCCGGCGGAGGCCGGCTGCGCCGAAAGGAGCTTCGACGGCGCGAAGTTCACGGTCTGCGCCTTCGATCCGCGGCATGACGACATTCGCCTGTTCCTCAGCGGGCAAGACGGCAAACCCTATGGATCGCTGGCCGCGCTTGCCGCCGCGCTCAAGGCGAAGGGCGAGCGGCTCGTGTTCGCGATGAACGCCGGGATGTTCGAGCAGGATCAATCGCCGGTCGGGCTTTACGTCGAGAACCGGCGCAAACTGCACGGGCCCGACACGCGCGCCGGCCCGTCAAATTTTCACCTGAAGCCGAACGGCGTCTTCTGGGTCGGCGACGGGGTCGCCGGTGTCACGGAGACGGCCCGCTTTCTCGCCGATCCGCCCGCGGCGCGTTACGCGACCCAGTCCGGCCCGATGCTGGTCGTCGACGGCAAGATCCATCCGAAAATCAAACCGAGCGGCGCCTCGGAAAAGATCCGCAATGGCGTCGGCGCCTGCGACGGCGGAGATGTTGTCTTCGCCATATCCGACGAGCCGGTGAACTTCGACCGGTTCGCGCGCCTGTTCCGCGACGACCTCGACTGCCCGAACGCGCTCTTTCTCGACGGCTCGGTATCGTCGCTCTACGCGCCGGAGGTCAATCGCGACGACGAACTCACGCCCATCGGGCCGATCGCCGGAGTCGTCGCGGCAGGGGCGCTCGGCAAGCAGTAGCTCTTGCTATCGCTCGCCCGGCCCCAGCGGCCGCTGGAGAATCGGCGTATCGACCCAGCGCCCGGACTTGAAGCCGACCGACCGCAATGTTCCCATGTGCTCGAAGCCGAAGCGCCGGTGCAACGCGATCGAGCCGGCGTTGGCGCTGTCGCCGACCACCGCGAGCATCTGGCGCCAGGGTCCGCCCTCGCAACAGACGATCAATTCGCCGAGCAGCGCCGAGCCTATCCCATGGCCGCGCAGTCCGTCGGCGACATAGACCGAGTCCTCGATCGTGAAACGATAGGCCGGGCGCGGCCGATACGCGGCGGCGTAGGCGAAGCCGACCGTTTCCCCTCGCTCCTCGGCGACGAGATAGGGGAGGCCAAGATCGACCGAGGCGCGCCGCCGCGCGAGCATGTCCTCTAGCGTTGGCGGCGTCTCCTCGAAGGTGGCGAGCGACTGGAGCACGTAATGGGCATAGATGTCCCGGACAGCCTCCATGTCTGCCTCGCGCGCGGCGCGGATCTTAGGTTTTTCGGGCAGCTTCGGCGGAGTTTCAAGCGGAGCCTTCAACTGCGCCCCATGGAGAACTGCAATCGCTTCCACGAGCTGCCGAATCCGCCTTTTTCCGAACACACGGCTCCCAACCCGCTCACGGAAAAAGCCCCCGCGCCTGTTTGGCCTTCACCACCCGCTCGACCCCGATCGCCATCGCCGCCGTGCGATTCGAGACCCCGTCGCGCTTGGCGCGCGCGACAACCATCGTCCACGATCGGTCGAGCGCCCGTTCGAGCCGGTCCATGACCTCGTCCCGCGACCAGAAATATTGCTGCAGGTCCTGGACCCACTCGAAATAGCTGACGATGACCCCGCCGGCGTTGCACAAAATGTCGGGAATGACGAAGATGCCGTCGTTGCGCTCGGCGAGCACGCGGTCGGCCTCGGGCGTGGTCGGACCGTTCGCGCCTTCGGCGATGATGCGGCAACGCAGGCGCCGGGCAAGGTCGGCGTCGATCACCCGCTCGACCGCGCAGGGCGCCAGCACATCGCAGGGCTGCTCGAGCAGCATGCGCGGCGCGATCGTGGCTTGGCTCGAATAGCCGGCAAGTTCGCCAGTCCTCCCGGCGTGGGCGACGAGCGCCTTCACGTCGAGGCCCTTGGGATCGTAATAGGCGGCGGAGTGGTCGCTGACCCCGATCAGCTTCACGCCCCGCGCCGCGAGCCCCATCGCCGCATGCGAGCCGACGTTGCCGAAGCCCTGGACGATCGCCGTCGCCGTGGCCGGCGCGATGTCCAAGGCATCGAGGGCGCGAAAGGCGAGAAAGGCGACGCCGTGGCCAGTCGCCTCGCGCCGTCCCAAAGTGCCGCCGGTGCCGACCGGCTTGCCGGTCACGATCTCGGGGACGGTGACGCCCTGATACATCGAATAGGTGTCCATGAACCAGGCCATCACCTGCTCGTTGGTGCCCATGTCCGGCGCCATGACGTCCGTCCTCGGGCCGACGAAGGGAATCATCTCCTGCATATAGCGGCGGGAGAGGTTCTCGAGCTCCTTGGGCTTGAGCGCGCGCGGGTCGACCGCGACCCCGCCTTTGCAGCCGCCGAAGGGAAGATCGGCGAGTGCGCATTTCCAGCTCATCCAGACGGCGAGCGCGGCGATTTCGCCGATGTCGATGTTGGCCGCGAAGCGCGTGCCGCCCTTGGCGGGACCGAGCGCCAGGTGATGCTGGACCCGGTAGCCGATGAAAAGCTCGGTCCGATTGTCCTCCATGCGGACCGGAAGGGTGACGACGATCGCGCGCTTCGGGTAGAGGAGCCAGTCGCGTTCGTCTTCGGGGATGCTCAAATGGTTGGCGATGACGAGGAGCTGATCGCGGGCCATTTCGAACACCGGGCCGGTAAAAAGGCTGTTCAACATGCGTTCTCCCGCCAACCCTCGCCGCCGGCGGCGCAATGATAGCGGCGATCAGCGCCGACGGAACTCAAATTTATCATAACGACCGGGGCTGACGGCGGCGCGCGCCAGCCATCCGGCGCCATCCCGCGCCCGTCGGCTTGACTTCGCGCCGAGCCTCACTATTTTGCCGGTCAAACACCGGGCTCGCGAGTCTTCGCGGCCTTTTGGCGCGTCCGCCGCGCCGCTTCATTGAAGGACGCACCTGATGGCCAAGGCCGCCTCGCTTAAGATCAAGCTGCTGTCGACCGCTGACACCGGCTATTTCTACGTCACCAAGAAGAACGCCCGCACCAAGACGGAAAAGCTCGCGTTCAAGAAATACGATCCCGTCGCCCGCAAGCACGTCGAGTTCAAGGAAACGAAGATCAAGTAGGCAGGACTCTCAGCTGGCGAATGGGGGGCGCCTTCTTGGCGCCCTTTTTGTTGGCCTCGTCCAAACCCGCCGCCGCAAGGCGCAAGGCTGCCTCAAGCATGTCGGGGCGCGCCTAGAGCCATGCGACGAACAGCAAGATCGCGGCCGCCGCAAGGCAGGCCATCGCAATAAAATCGGCGATCAGGAGGGT
>JBAUXQ010000233.1:0-2489 GCA_049584355.1 Roseiarcus sp.
ATCTTCGCCGCCTCGATGGACGACGCCGCGCGGGCGCTCGGCTACACGCACGCCAGCGAGCGGATGTTCCAGATGGAGATCCTGCGCCGGGTCGGTCAGGGACGGATGGCCGAAATCCAGGGCGCCGAACTTCTCGGCGTCGACAAGTTCATTCGCGCCGTCGGCTTCTACCGCGAGGCCGAGACGAGCTTCTCCGCGCTTTCGCCGTGGGCGCAAAAGCGGCTCGAAGCCTATGCCGACGGCGTCAACGCCTTCCTCGACAGCCACAAGAACGCGCTCCCGCCCGAATTCCTCCTCGCCGGCGATCATCCCGAACCGTGGAAGCCGGCCGATACGCTCGTCATCGGAAAGCTTGAGGCCTATCAGCTGTCGCAGAACTTCCGGCTCAAGATCTTGCGCTCCCGTCTGCTCAAGAAGTTCGGGCCGGATGAGACGAACTGGGTTTTTCCCACCCCAAAGTTCGGCGATCCGATCACGACCCTGCCCTCGCTCGGAGACAAGCACGCGGCCAGCGAAAGCATCGACGAGGAGATCGGCGTGTTGACGGGAATCGGCCGCGGCGCGTCGAACGAATGGGTGATCGCCGGATCGCGGACGGAGACCGGAAAGCCGATCCTCGCCAATGATCCGCATCTCGACCTCAGCGCGCCGATCCTCTGGTATCTGGCCCGCATCGTCACGCCCGAAGGGTCGGTCAAGGGCGCGACGATTCCCGGCGGGCCGGTCTTCGTCCTCGGACAGAACGATTCGATCGCCTGGGGGCTGACGACCGCGGACTCGAACGTCGAGGACCTGTTCGTCGAAACCGTCGATCCGAGCAATCCCAAGAACTATCTGACGCCCGACGGACCGAAGCCGTTCGAGACGCAGGAAGAAACGATCCATGTGAAAGGCGGCGCCGACGTCAAGCTCACGATCCGGACGACTCGGCACGGTGCTGTCCTGTCCGATATCAGCGAGGACGCCGCAAGCGTCGGGCGCCCGGGACAGGCCATCGCGCTCGCGTTTACCGGCCTCGGCGACCGCGACACGACCGTGGAAGCTTTCCTGCGCATCAACGCCGCTCGAAACTGGGGCGAGTTCCTCGACGCGCTGCGCCTCTACCAGACGCCAACGCAGAACCTGGTTTACGCGGATGTCGCCGGAAATATCGGCTTCTTCAACCCCGGCCTCGTGCCGGCGCGCAAGTCCGGCGACGGGTCGCTCCCAGTCGACGGCGCGTCGGGCGCCTTCGACTGGGCTGGCATGATCCCGTTCGACCAGATGCCTCAGCTCTACAACCCGGCGATCGGCTTCGCCTTCAACGCCAACAACGCCGATTTCCCGCCCGATCATCAGCCAAGTTTCGGGTTCGACTACGAGGAGACTTTCCGCGCCCGCCGCATTCAGCAGTTCTTAGACACGATCTCAAAGCACAGCGTCGAAACCTCGGCCGCCATGCAGGCCGACCACCTGTCTCTGGACGTGAAGGAGATGCAGCCCTTCATCGCCACGATCGCGCCCTCCACCGACTGGGCGCGCGAGGCGCAGGCGAAGCTTATGAAATGGGACGGCGTGATGGCCAAGGACCGCCCCGAGCCGCTGATTTACACCGCCTTCTTGAGCGCGCTGCACAAGATCCTGCTCGAGGACAAGACCGGAGTCCCGATGGGAGAGAAAGGCCCGTTCGCCGCGACGACCCTCATTTCCCTCATGCGCGACCATGCCTCCTGGTGCGGCTCTCCCGGCACCCCCGACCCGGATTGCCGCAAGGCGCTCGGCCGCGCTCTCGACGACGGTCTCGCGCTCCTCGTTAAGCGCGACGGCAAGGACATGAGCCAATGGGAATGGGGCGCCGAGCACCAGGCGCTATTGCGCCACCAGGTCTACGCCCATGTCCCGCTCTTTGACCGGCTGTTCGATCTGAGCCTCCCCTCCAGCGGCGGTTTCTACACCCTCGATCGCGGCGGCGGCTCCGGCGCTCCCCCGGACATGCCGTTCGCTCGCATGATCGGCGGCGGGTTCCGCGGCCTCTACGATCTGGCGGATCCCGCGAAATCCCGCTTCATGATCGCCACCGGCGAATCCGGCCACATCTTCTCGAGCCACTACGGCGACCTGACGCCGCTCTGGAACGACGTCAAATCGATCACGCTGACAGGATCGGAAAACGAGCTCAAGCAGGCCGGCGGCGAGGAGCTGACGCTCAAGCCTTGATTTGCGTCAACGCCAGCCGCTCAAGGTGTCTTGAACTAGCGCTGGCCGGGACGGTGAAAGAGCTGCGCGACCAGTATCGTGAAAACATTCGGTCGACTGGCCTGGTGATGCTCGGCGCGCGAATGACTGTGATACGCTGGCTCTGCGGACTTCGCGGCCGCGATCTCGCGTGGTCTTGACGGCGGCAGCGGCGCATCCGCCGCGACCGCAGCTGACTCTTGCGGCGGCGCTGGCTCCTCCTCGGCCATGACCGCGGGCGTCGCTGGGGACTGCGTCGCCTCGACGGGCGCCGG
>JBAUXQ010000234.1:0-8010 GCA_049584355.1 Roseiarcus sp.
GTCGCCAACTGCCGTCTGGCCAGCGCGACGTCCAATTCGCTGGTGACCCCCCGGTCGAAGAGGGTCTGCGCTAGCGCCCGGCCGCTTTGGGCGACGACGATGTTCTCCTTGAGGACGGCGAGGCGCGCCTGTTCGGCGCGCATATCGAGATAGTCCCGGGCGACGTCGGCCGTGACCACCACCATCACCCAATCCCAGGCGGCCTTGAGGGCCTCGACATCGTAAGTTTGCGCCTCGTATGCGCGGCGGACCTTGCCGAAAAGATCGAGGTCCCAACTCGCTCCGAACCCGCCCGCTTCCTGCACGCTCTTGAAGCTTGCGCCGTTTACCGCCGATCGGAACGTCGGCGCCGCGCGATTGCGCGTCTCGTCCGCCCCTGTTCCAACCCCGCCCCCTCCGGTCGCCCCGCCCACGGGAAGCGCCTGATTGGCGATCGCCGCCAACGCCGCCCGCGCCTCCTGAATCCGATTTAAAGCGATCTCGAGATCCAGGTTGGCCTGGAGAGCGCGATCCTCGAGGGAATTCAGTTTGGGGTCGCGGAGCGAGCGCCACCACTGCGTCAGGTCGGCGCTCGCGAGTTCGGGACCCTTGCTCTTTTCGCCGGATGGCGCGAGAGCGAGAAAACTTGGCGGCAGACCCAGGACAGGCGTACGATAATCCGGACCGACGGAGCAACTCGCCACCGCGGTCGCTATCGCCAGCAACACTGGAACAGACAAGCCCCTCACGTCGCCGACTCCCAACAAAGCGCGGCTCGCCGCAGATGGGACGTGGACCGCGCCACGCGGTTCGCCCCGCAAAGTCGCAACCGCCGAGCGCAAGCGCGATCGGCGCCGCGAGCCACGGCCGGCGCTTCATTCTCCGTGATCCCGCCCTGTCTGCGCCATCTCCTCGGCGGTCTTTGGGTGTGCGGGCGTCCCTTCGACGCGCTGTTGCGCGGACGACCCCGGCGTCTTCTCCCCACCGGCTTCCATCACCCGGACCTCCTCGCCGTCGCCGATCGAATCGGGCGGATTGGCGACGATGCGCTCGTCCACGCTCAGCCCGCCAGTGATTTCGATCTCGGTTCCAAGGTCGCGCGCAATGCGCACTTTCTTGAGGGCGATACGGTTGTCAAGCCCGACCGTTGCGACTTCCAGCGTGTTGTCGCGAAACAGCAGAGCGCTGGCTGGGAGCCTCATCGCATTCGGGTCGGGCGGAATGTCAAAATGAACTCGGGCGAATGCGCCGGGGGAAAGACCGCCGTCCTTATTGTCGGCGATGAGTTCGACCAGCAGCGTGCGCGACTTCTGGTCAATGGCGTGCGAGGTCGTCGAAATCGTCGCCTCGAACTTGCGATCGGGGTACTCGGGCAGGCTGAGCGTCGCCTTCATGCCGTCCTTGAGGGAAGCCGCATAGGATTCCGGCACGGGAACATAAATCCGCATCTTATGAATGTCGGCGACGGTGAACAGCGCCGCGGTATCGTTCGAGTCCGCTTTCACCAACGAACCGATGTCGACGTTGCGGGCGGTGACCACGCCGTCGAATGGGGCCACGATATTGGCGAACCCCTTCTGCGCTTTCAGCCGGTCGACGTTCGACTGGGCGGCTTCGACCTCGGCCTCCCGCGCGCTGGAGTCGGCGTCCTTCTCGTCCACAGCCTGCTGAGACACGCCGCCGGTCGCGCGCAGCGAATTCCACCGCACCGCCGTGACCTTCGCCAGCGCCAGATTGGCCTTTGACCTTGCAAGTTCGCTTTGCGCGACCGCGATGCTCTGGTCGAGTTCGGGTGTGTCGACGACCGCGAGAACCTCGCCCTGATGAACTTGGGCGCCGATGTCCTTGCGCCATTCTTGGACATAGCCGCTCGTTTGCCCGTGAATGGAGGCGCTGACGAAGGCCTCGACATTGCCGGGCAGAACGACTTCCCGCCCCCCGCCGCCCTCCCGCGGCGAGACAAGCGCGACGGCTGGAATCGCTTGGTCGTCGGTCCATTGCTTGAGCTTCTCGCCGTCGTGCCGACGGCCGGATATTCCAGCATAAGCGACCGCGATCGCCACCACGGTCAAAAGCAGAATCGCGCGGCCGACCTTCACCGGCGCGCGACTTTTTGGGTCGGGTTTCGGACCCTCGGCGTCAGCGTCTTGGTGCTCCTGGCTCATATCGGCTTCGCCTCGATGTGAAGGGTCGGCGCGGGTTCGCTCGCGCGGCTCGGCTTGCGCTCATGGACGAGCCGGAAGACCGCCGGTACGAACAGGAGAGTCGCCACGGTCGAGCAGATGAGACCGCCGATCACCGCGCGGCCTAGCGGCGCGTTCAAATCGGAGCTGAGCGCCATCGGCGCCATGCCAATGATCATGGCCAGCGCCGTCATCAGAACCGGCCGAAAGCGGGTGAAACCCGCATCGATCGCGGCAGTCGCGGCGTCGGCGCCCTCCGACAGGCGCTCGCGCGCGAAGCTGACGACGAGGATGCTGTTGGCGGTCGCGACCCCCATGCACATGATCGCGCCCGTCAGCGCCGGAACGGACAAGGTCGTGTGGGTGATGAACAATATCCAGACGATGCCCGCGAGCGCGGTCGGCAGTGCGCTGACGATAACGAAAGGATCGAGCCAAGACTGAAAATTGACGACGATCAGCAGGTAAATGAGCACGACGGCAAGCGCGATGCCGACAAAGAGCTGTTGGTAGGCGTAAGTCATCGTCTGGGTCTGGCCGCGCATCACGACGCTCGATCCTCGCGGGAGCTCCTTCGCCGTCTCATTGAGAATTTTCTGGATATCGGCGGAGACGGCGCCAAGATCGCGATCATTGTTGGTTGCGAAAATGTCGAGGACCGGCTGAACCGCGTAGTGCGAAACGACCGTCGGGCTCGCTTCTCGCTTCAGCGTCGCCAGGCCGCCGACGATCTGCGTGGCGTTGCCCGCGGAGGCAGGGATGTTTTCGAGCGATGACACCGAATCAAGCCAGTATTGCGGAGTCTGCGCGACAATCGGGTAGGCCACGCCGTTCTTCGGGTTGATCCAAAACGTTGGCGCAACCTTGAAACTGCCGGAAAGGCTCTCTTGCAGGCTTTTCGCAACGTCGCCCTCGCTCAAGCCGATTTGCGCCGCACGCATCCGGTCGACGTCGATACCGAAGGTCGGATTGTTGAACGCCTGTTGGATCCGCGCGTCCGCGACCCCGGGGACCCGCGAGATTTTCTGCAACAGTTCGTTGGCATAGACGTGGTTGGCGTCGAAGTTGGCGCCGACCACCTGCACGTCGATCGGCGCGGGAAGGCCGAAATTGAGAATCTGTGACACGATGTCGGCGGGCAGGAACGCAAAGGTCGTCCCCGGAAAGGATCTCGGCAGCGTCTCGCGCATCTCCTTAACGTAGCGGTCCGTCTCCCCCTCGTAATCCTTGTTGATGGTAATCAAGATATCGGCATCAGCAGGACCGACCGTGCCGGTGTTATTGTAAGTCGAATTGATCCCGCTCACGGGCAGGCCGATATTGTCGACGATCGGACCCAGCGCTTCGGGGGGAATGATTCTCCGGATGGCTGATTCGACCCCGGTGGAGATCGCCGCAGTGCCTTCGATGCGGGTCCCGGTCGGCGCGCGAACGTGAAGCTTGAGCTGAGCATTGCCGGTTGGCGGAAAGAAGTTCTGGCCCAGGATCGGCGCCAGGGCGAAAGAGCACGCCACCGCCAACAGGAAGCCGGCGATGAAAAGCCGCCGTCCGGCCAGGGCGGTCACGAGCAGGCGCCGGTAGAAGGCGTGCGCCGCATCGAAGCGCCACTCGAATCCGCGCTGGAAGAGAGCGAAAGGATTGCGGGTCGGCGCCTGCGGCGCGCCATGGTCATGCGTCGCCTGATGGGCGAGCAGGAACCGCGCCATGGTGTTGACCAGCGTGCGCGAGAGCACGTACGAGGCGATAAGGGCGAAGACGACGGCCTTGGCCATCGGGCGGAACAGATAGCCGGCGACCCCCCCGAGGTTGAACATCGGAACGAAAACGATGCAGATGCATAGAAGGGAGACGGTCGCCGGAAGGACGATCTGCCGCGCGCCGTCCATGATCGCGCTTTCGATGTCTTTGCCCTGTTCGAGGTGGTAGTTGATGTTCTCGATCGTAACCGTCGCATCGTCGACGAGAATGCCGACCGCGAGCGCCAGGCCGCCGAGCGTCATGACGTTGATCGTTTCGCCGGTCGCGGCCAGCGCGGCGACAGAGGCGAGAATCGCGAGCGGAATCGAGATGGTGATGATGAGCGTCGATCGCCAGCTGCCGAGAAAGATCAGGATCATCAGGCCGGTCAGCGCCGCCGCGACGACGCCTTCGAAAATAACTGAATTGACCGCCGCATACACGAACGACGACTGATCGTTGACGGTGTCCAGCTTGAGACTCGAGGGCAGGGTCTCCCGGATCTTGGGAAGCAGCGCCTTGACGCCATTAATGACGTCAAGAGTCGACGCCGACCCCGTCTTCAGGATCGTCATCAAGACGGCGTTCTTCCCGTCAACGCGGACCATGTTGATTTGCGGCGGCGCCCCGAAGTGCGCATAGGCGACATCGTGAACGAACACGGTCGCCCCGTTGACGACACGAATGGGTAGATCGTTGAGCTCGTCAAGGCGAGTCGGGGAACCGTTGAGCGCGACCACGTATTCAAAGTCGCCAACCTTCTCAGTGCCAACGGGCGTCACGATGTTCTGCTGACCGATCGCGTTGACGACATCCTCCGCCGATAGCCCGTAAGCTTGCAGCTTTTGCTGATCCACGTCGACCTGGACCTGCAGAATTTTGCCTCCGTACGGCGAGGGAATCGCCGAGCCCGCGACCTGCGCGAGTTGAGGCCGAATGAAATTCTGCCCTGCGTCGTAAAGCTGCGCCTGAGAGAGCGCCTGGCTTGACAGAGCCAGTTGAATGACGGGTACGCTCGAAGCGTTGAAGCTGAGAACGAAGGGCGGCGTGATGCCTTGCGGCAGGTATTTCAGGACGGTCTGCGAGGCCGCCGTCGTTTGCGCCAGCGCGCCATTGATGTTGACGCCAGGCTGGAAGAAAACCTTGACGATTCCATAGCGCGGCATGGACTGCGATTCGATATGCTCGATGTCGTTGACTTGGCTGCTGAGCGTGCGCTCGTAATAGTAGATCACCCGTTTTGACATATCGTCGGCGGGCAATCCGTCATAGGTCCACACGACGGCGACGACGGGAATGCCGATGTTCGGGAAGATGTCTATTGGGGTTCTCACCGCCGCGCTCACGCCGAAGATGACGATCGCCATCGCGAGGACGACGAACGTGTAGGGCTTGTTCAGAGCGATGCGAACGATAGCGAGCATTGGTCACTTCTGATGGCGCAGCGACATCCGCCAACGCGCGCAACGCCGCCGCGGCAAACGTCATCCGCCCTGGTGGCGCACTATACCCATACTTCGTGGCTTCTCCATCTCCGCCTGAAGAGAGGCGCCACGATGGTCGGCTCGCCGGCGCAAGTCCGATCCCGAGAGGCCCCTGCCGCAAAGCCGAGCGGGCTGCGCAACTAGCGTTTTCGAGCGGCCGTCATCAACTAAAAAATTTTTTCCGCCGCCGCTTTGTCGCCAAACTGTAACAAAACCCGACTAAACAATAGTTTTGGACGATATTGATATTCTGCGGGGAGCGCTGCGGCGCGTCTCGTGATTTTTTGCGTCATCGCGAGTATTGTCGCGCCTATTCTGCCTATTCCGCGGGCACTCGGCAGTTTAGCTGTGATCATTTTACAACAGATTGAAAAAAGTCAAAAAGACGGTGAATTTATAGTTTGTCTGTGACATATCCTCCCGCTAGCTTCCTCTTGGCCAATTCGAGTCGAGTTGGCCCGAACCGGGTCTAGAGGCCGGGGCTACGCCAAAATCCAGCGCTGGGGATTTGAAGTTCGGCTTCGACTCCGCGCGCTCAAGACGACCTCGCCAGAGGGCAGGGCATCAACGCTCCGCGGCGCGGAAAGGGGAATTGGCGGCCGTGTGCGATCTCGGTGGCGAGAGTGGTCGAAGGTCATAAGCGTGGGTTGCGGTCCCACTACGGATGGGGTCCAGATGAGAAAGCTCGGGGTTGCTTTGGCGATGACAATCGCCGCCGTCGGCGTGGCTCGCGCGGCCGATCTGCCGACCAAGAAAGAGGCGCCGCCTCTGCCGCCGAACTGCTTCTCGAGCATCTGGGCGTACATGGATTCGACCGCCGCGGATTGCCCGCTGAGCTGGGGGCCCCTCACGTTCTATGCGACCCTCGACATTGGGCTCCAATACGAGTCCAATGGCGCGGCCTGGAGCCCGACCCAGCCCAACGGGACGGGGAGTTTTATCAACAAGCAGGCCTACGGATCCAAGTGGCTTTGGTCGCCGAACAACCTCAGCCAGTCGGTCGCCGGCCTCAAGCTGAGCCAGCCACTCGCCTACGGATGGTCCCTCGTCGGCACGGTGGAAACCGGATTTCAAACCCTTTCCTGGAATTTGGCCAACGGCGCACGCTCCCTGGCCCAGAACAACGGCAAAGCGCAGCTCTTCCAGGGCTTCGCCGCGGATTCCGGCCGCGACGGCCAATGGGATAATTCGCAGGGCTTTATCGGGTTCAGCAACAAGACCTACGGCACGCTGGTCGGCGGCCGCGTCAACACGCTGGGGCTGGACGGCCTCGTCACTTACGATGTGATGAGCAGCGCCTACGCCTTCTCGCCATTCGGCTTTTCCGGTTCTTACGCCGGCTTCGGCGACACCGAACTTACGCGCTCCAACACGGCGATCAAATACAACTGGAACTCCCAGAATCTCGTGAGCTGGATGAATTTCCACGTCGCGGGCCTCGCTCAGATCGGCAGCTACAACCAGGGCAACGCTTCGACCGAGATGTGGCAGGGCCAAATCGGCGCAGACTTCCCCCATCTCTTCGCCGGCAATGCTTTTTCCGGCACCCTCTCGACTGACTTCATCGGCGGCTATGCCCAGAATGCGGTGAACCTCAGCAACTTCACCGGCACCTGCGCCGTCCTGAAGTCGGGCCCGTTCAAGGGCCAGACCGGCTGCACGGACGGTGTCCCCGCGTTTTACAATGGGGGCGACCTGAAGGCGACGCTATCCAACAATGTCGGCACTTTCCTGCTCGGCAAGTACAAGTTTGACCAATTTCCGCTGACGGTCTCCGGCGGTTGGGAGCGCATCAAGCAGTCTGACCCCAGCAGCCGCTTCCCGAATGGGTTCGAGTCGATCGCTGGCTATAGCGTGCCCGGAACCATCACTGGAAACAAACTGTTTCCAACAACGTGGATCAGCTACACCACCTATGCCGACAACAGGATCGCCAACATCTTCTTCATCGGCGCCAAATATGCCGTCACCTCCCAGATCGACGTGGCCGCGGCCTATTATTATCTCGAACAGAACAACTACAATTCCTCGACCACGCCTTGCGCTTATGCTAACGCCACCATCTTCCAAGCCAATGGAAATCCTCTCGAGGTTTCCCGGTTAAACAGCAGCACCTGCGCCGGCTCGCAAGACGCAATTTCGTTCCTCATCGACTATCGGCCGGTCAAGCGCATGGACCTCTACGCCGGCGTGATGATTTCGAATGTCTATGGCGGCCTTGCCAACAGCTTCGCGGTGACCCAGGAAATCGCCCCGACGGTCGGCCTGCGGGTCAAGTTCTGAGTCGCCCATTTTAACGGCGCGGAGGCGGCGAGCGCTGAAGTCGGCTATCTACGTTATGAACGCTGATGGGTGCGCCGCCGCGCCTGCTCGCAGGCGCTTAATTGACTACAAATATTGTGTAATTCGAATGTCAACAGGATCGCTCCGTATTGGTTCGGCGCCAAATATGCCGTCACGCCCCAAATCGACGTGACTCGGGCCTTTTATTACCAACAGCAGACGGACTATAACTCCTCGACAACACCCTGCGCCAACGCCAAACACGACCTTCATCGAACCAAACGGGAGCAGCTTCACCGTCTCACGAAGCAACAACGCCAAGTGCGCCGGCTCGCAAGACGCCA
>JBAUXQ010000235.1:0-5378 GCA_049584355.1 Roseiarcus sp.
AACGCCATCGAGGCGCGGTGGAAGTGGGCGCGGACGGCTATTATCGCGTCCACTACGCCCGGCTTGGCCTCGCAAGCCTCGCGACCGATGAAATGCGCGCCGCCGGCGAACGCGCCGCGCGTCGAGCGGGCGCCTTGGCGCACTGATCGGGGTCCAGGATTGACGGGCCGAAGGCGCCGGTCTCCGGCCCGGAGCCGGCATGCCGAATTTCTCCGCCAACCTGGGCTTTCTGTTCACTGAGCTGCCCTTCCTGGACCGCTTCGCCGCGGCGGCGCGGGCCGGCTTCAAGGCCGTGGAATTTGCCTCGCCCTACGAGCACGGCGCGCGCGATACGCCCTGCGGCTCGCCGACCACGGTCTGACGCAGGCGCTGTTCAACCTGCCGGCCGGGGACTGGGCGGCCGGCGAGCGCGGAATCGCCATCCTGCCGGGCCGCGAAGCGGAGTTCCGCGACGGCGTCTCGCGCGCTCTGGACTATGCGGAGGAACTCGGCTGCGCGCGGCTCAATTGCCTCGCCGGCATAGCGCCGCCGGGCGCCGATCGGCGAGTCCTCGAGGAGACCTTCGTCGCCAACCTCGCCTTCGCCGCCGAGGCGACGCGCGGGCGACGCGTCAAGCTCCTGATCGAGCCGATCAACACGCGCGACATGCCGGGCTTCTTCCTGAACCGCAGCGACGACGCCTTGCGGCTCATGCGACGCGTCGGCTCCGACAATCTCCATCTCCAAGCCGACATCTACCACATTCAGGTGATGGAGGGCGATCTCGCCCGCCGCCTCGAAGCGTTGATGCCGTTGATCGGACACGTCCAGATCGCCGACAATCCGGGCCGGCATGAGCCGGGCGCGGGCGAGATCAACTATGCGTTCCTGCTGCCGCTGATCGACCGGCTCGGCTACGGCGGCTGGGTCGGTTGCGAATACCTGCCGCTCACAACCACCGAAGCCGGCCTCGCCTGGATGGCCCCCTATCGAGATCGGGGCGGCGAAAGCGAAGATTCTTCTTTCTGAAAATCTGAACCCGTGATATCGTCCACGGGCCATGAAGATCAAGCCAGGGCGTCCGCTGGAGCTTGTCACGCGAGTCCGACGCCGCTTCCCGCGGAAGAAAACCAAAAGAGATTTTTACTGCCTAGGGGTTGGCGCAACCCATTGGAAAGTCCCGATTCGGACAAGAGAATTCAAGGAAATCCAAGGAATTTCGTTGGAGAGATTTGGCTGTTTTGCGGAATAACTTGGCTGGGCTTTGAAAAATTTGGGCTGGGGTTTGGAACGAATGCAATTTCAGGAATGCAATAACATGACGAATATGATTATTAGTCTCCTGATAGGAGGCGCGATCGCGCAAACAGAGGCGGCGCGACGCGAGGGCGGGCCTCAATCGACGCGAGTCGATCGGCACGTTGCGGCGGCCATGAGCCGCGCGCGAGCCGCTGAGCGCCGCCTGTTGTCACGGTCATACTTTCGCGCCATTTTGAACCGCGATGGTCGCCTGGTCGTTCCCGCGGCAGCTCGTCGAGGCGGAGTGGAAATCGTTTCCCCGTGCGCTATGTCCTGACCATCATCGCGGTCGCGCTCGTCGCCGTGATGTCGGCAGCGCTCGTCGCGCCCATGCTCATCGACTGGTCCGCGCACCGCGCCGAGATCGAGGCGCGGCTGCGCGCGATCACCGGCGCGAACGTCTCGCTGACCGGACCGGTCGAGGTCAGACTCCTGCCGACGCCCTATCTTGCTCTTGGCGCCGGCTCGTTGTCCGCGCCAAGCCCCGATGGTCCCAAGCTGTCGTTCGATTCCGCGCGGCTCGAGCTCGCGCTCGTCAAGCTCACGAGCGGCCAGATCCGGTTCTCGGACATCAGCCTCGAAAAACCTGTTCTGACGATCGTGCGCGGCTCCGACGGCGCGCCGCGGTTGCCGGCGTTGCCGATCGCCCGGCTCCAGTCGACCGGGGTCGACCGTCTGATCGTGCGCGACGGGCGGCTGCGGGTCGGCGGCGTCGCCAACGGACCCGCGTCTGAGATCGCCGGCGTCGACATCGACGCCGCCGTTCCGTCCCTCGATGGGCCGGCCCACCTCACCGGCCAGTTTTCCGGCCCCGACGGCGCGCCGGTCGTCTTCAGGCTCGCTTCGCAAAAGCCGGGGCCGGAAGGGACGCCGCTCCGCGTCGAGGTGGACGCCGGGCCGAGCTGGCCGGCCGGCGAGTTCGAAGGCGTGCTGGAAGGCGACCCGGCCGGCGAGCTCGTACGGCTTCGATTGGCGGGCGCAGCCACTTTGACCGGAACCGCGCCCGGCGAGAATGGGCCGACGCCATGGCGCGTCGCCGGACCGATGACCGTCGATCTCGCCCGGGCGGCGATTCGCGGGGCGGAGTTCCGGCTCGGACCGGAAGAACGGGCGATCCGGGCGACTGGGGACGCCACCCTCGCTTTCGGCGCGCCCCCCCGGCTCAGCATCGATCTGAAAGCCAAACAGGCGAACGTCGACTCGCTCATGCGCGGCAAGGGCGAGGACGGCGTCGCGCCCGCGCGCGCCGTGACGCTCCTGTCGCGGATCGCCGCGGCGGCGCTTGAGGGCCGGCAAAGCCGGATGGCGATCGACGCCCGGGCCTCGGCCGAGCCGATCATCCTTGGCGCGCAGACGCTGCCCGACGCGGCCGTGGCGCTAACGACGGAGCCAGGGGCGCCGTTGCATCTGCGCTTCAGCCTCGGTCTCCCGGGGCAAAGCCGAATTGCGGGCGAAGGCGATCTGGATGCCGGCGGAGCGCCGAAGTTCCACGGCGACGTTGATTTCAGCAGCCCCGACTTTGGGCTCCTTCGCGACTGGGCGAGCCTCGGCGCGCCGGAGGCCGTGGCCAAGGTCGCGGCAATCGGCGAAGCGCTCGCTTATCGCAGCGCCGCGCTCAAGGGCGAGGTCGAAGCGTCGGCGACCGGGCTCTCCGGACGCAATCTCAAGCTGACGTTGGATCGAACGACACTGACCGGCTCGCTTGCCTTCGCAAGTCCGGCCCGCGGCGAGGCAGGCCGCCTCGATCTCGACCTCGCAACCGATTCGCTCGACGTCGACTCGCTGCCGAGCCTCGCCGCCGCGAAAATGATCGGCGACATGGACCTTTCGATTTCGCTCGCCGCCGGCTCGCTCCATATCGCCCGCGTCGGCGAAGCGCAGATTGACAGCGGCTCGGCGGTGCTGAAGGCGGTCAAAAGCGGGCCGAACATCACCCTCGACCGCTTGAGCGTTGCGGGGCTGGGCGGCGCTTCCCTCGACATCGCGGGCGCGATGGGTCGTGACTCGATTGCGGCGAACGGCCATTTGCGAGCCGACCGGGCGCGCGATTTCGCCGTGCTGGTTTCGCGACTTGCGCCGGGCGAATGGAGCCGGATTCTGGTCGATCGCGCAGGCGAGCTCTCGCCGGCGGCGCTGACCTTCGAGGCTCACGGGGGCGCGAGCGGCGGCGATGCGCCGGCGATCAATTCCTTGCGCGCCAGCGGATCGGCGGGTGAAACGCAGTTCACGATTGCGCTCGATCCGTCGCCGAAGGACGGCGGGCGCGCTCTAACCGTCAACCTCGATTCGCCAAACTCGGGCGCGCTGCTGCGGCAGCTCGGCCTGCGTGCGGCGCCGGCGGGTAGCGGGCGCGGGCATATTGCGCTCAACGCGGCGGGCGGATGGGCGCAGGGCTACGACGTCGATGCGACGGCGTCGCTCGCCGGCTCGGAGCTGACGTGGCGCGGCCGCTTCCTGCCTCAAGCGGAGAACGACGACGCGAAGCTGTTTGGGGCCGCCAAGGTCAAGACGGCGAACCTTGCCCCGATCGCGGCCGCGCTCGGCCTTGCGCCCGCCAACGGCGGCGCGCTCGGACCTGCCGATGTTGGATTCGACGCCACCTTGCGCGGCGATCGGTGGACGTTCTCGAAGCTCGCGGCGACGATTGCCGGGCTCAGGGCCAGTGGCGAGCTGACCTATGACCCCGTCGCGACGCTCTCGCCGGCCGCCCAGGCGAGCGCCGCGATCTCCGGCGCCGAGGAGGCGCTTGGCTCCGGGGCGGGGGCCGAGCGATCGCCACTGCCTCCCTCGGCGGAGATCGAAGGCGAGCTCACCGTCGACCGCCTGCCGATGGCCGGCATTTTGGCGCTCGCGCTTGGGCCGCCCCAGCCGGGCAGGACGGGATTACGCTGGTCGGAGGCGAAATTCGCCCCCGCGCCGCTGCGCCCGCCGTCCACCGCCGTCAAGCTCAAGGTCGGAACGCTCGAGCTCACCGACGCTCTCTCGGCGCAAGGCTTCGCGGCCACCCTGCGCTTCGACAAGGGCCGGCTCGATCTCGACGACCTCAAGATGCAGGTCGCCGGAGGCGCGGCTAACGGCCATGCGACGCTCCGTCGCGACAGCGACACGGCGACGCTGACCGGATCGGCGACCGTCGACTCGGTCGCCGTCGAACGGCCCGGATTCTCGGGCCGCCTCGGGGGAGCGCTCGATTTCGCCTCGACCGGGCGCAGTCCCGCGGCGCTGATCGAGGGGCTCGCCGGCGCCGGGACGGTGAACTTCACTGGGGCGGCGCTGGCGCGAAGCGATCCTGCCGCCCTCGATCGCGTGGTCGCCAAGGCGCAGACCCCCGACGCGCCGCTTGACGAGACCAATATCGCCTTCGCCTTCGGCAACGAGCTCAGCCGGGCGCCGCTGCCGATTCCGGACGGGTCGGCGCCGATCGCGCTTAGCGCAGGCGTCATGAAAGTCGGCGCGATCAGGATTCCCGAGCGGCGCGGCGACGCCGCGCTGAGCGCCGACCTCGATCTGCGCAAGCTCGTTGCCGAGACGCGCCTCACGCTCACCTCGTCGGCCAGCGACTTGAAGTTCTGGTCGGGACCGCCGCCGAGCGCGACCGTCGTGGTCGACAACGTCCTGGACGCGCCGAAGCGGCAGCTCGATGTCAGCTCCCTTTCCGCCGGGCTCGCCGCGCAGGCGATCGCGCGCGAGACCGATCGCATCGCCATGATGGAAGCCGACATTCGCGAGCGCGCTTTCTTCAACCGCCGTCTGAAGGGCGAGCGGTTCATAGATCACCGGCAGCAGGAAATCGAGGACTTCGAAGTCGAGCAGGCGCGGCTGAAGGGGCTCACCGAGCACTTGCGCGCCGAGGAGGAAGCCGAGAAGGCGGCCGAAGCCGAAGCGGCGGCGCAGAAGGCCGCGGCAGCGGCGGCTGAGAAAGCTGCCGCCGACAAAGCAGCGGCAGACAAGGCGGCGGCAGACAAAGAAGCGGCAGATAAAGCCGCCGCAGACAAAGCCGCCGCCGGCAACGCGGAAGCGATCAAGGCGGAGACGCCGGATGGCGATGCGGCGGCAGCCGCGAAGGCTCCGTTCGCGCCCGCGCCGGCAGCGCCGAAGAG
>JBAUXQ010000236.1:0-1887 GCA_049584355.1 Roseiarcus sp.
AGCGGTCGTTGCGCATTGAAATTTACGCAGCCTCGGCGATTTGAACAAGCGCCTCGTCGGAAGTCGGCTGTTGGCCTTGCTTTGCAAGAGCAGCGCGAAGAGCTGGCAGATGCTTGCATGCCTTCAATCGACGGAAGCCCTTGACAGCTTCCTGCGTGGCGGCGGCGGCCCATCGCAGGGCCATCGAGGGCGAGCGCCAGTATTTGACGTTGCGGCAGACCCTGCGCACCGTGCCCATGACATTCTCGATGATGTTGGTGCAGGCGAGCGAGCGGCGCAGTTCGCGAGGGAGGCCGAGCCTCGTGACAGTGAGCATCTCGTCGATCCCTTCCAGGATCGAAGCAGAAACGCCGTTCCAGTCCCGTTCGAGACGGCGGGCGAGATTGCGAATGAGGGTTTCGGCCCTTTCGGCGTCGTCCATTTCCCAGGCTTGCCGCAAGACGCGTCGCACCGAAGCGTGCATCGATTTGGGCAACCGCTCCAGAATGTTGCGCGCCTTGTGAATCTGGCAACGCTGGATCGCCGTATCGCGTCCAAAGGTGCGGCGGATCGCCTTGGACAGCGCCTTCGCGCCATCGATGATGAACAGGCGTCGCACGGTTGGATCAAGTCCACGCTCGACGAGATTGTCGATGAGCGCCTGCACCGTCGTCGCGTTTTCGGTCGCGCCCTCGACGAGGCCGAGCGGATGTTTGTCGCCGTTCGCGTCGACGCCAATCGCCGCGACGAGGAGCATATCTTCATCCATGTGAATGCCGTCGATCTGGATCGCCAGCAGATCGAGGTCGTCAAGCCTGGTTTCCATCCACGCCTTCATCCGCGCCGCCGACAACGCCACGAAGCGGCGGGAGGTCGCCGACTTCGACAGCCCCGCTCCGTCGGACGCCGGAACGTCTCCCTCGGGCAACCGGACCGAACGCTTGAACCGCCGCGTCGAGACGTTGATCAGCATCTGGTTCATCGCCCATTTGCCGAGCAAGTCTTCGCTGACGGCGTTCTCCCAACTCGGCAGTACGCGCTCGGCCCCGTCGAGCCCGCGAACCCGTGGGCGCTCGATCTCGACCTTGCCACCGTGAAAGCCGATTTTGCCTTTGGTCCGCCCCCAGCGGTGCGCCTGGCGTCGCTCACCCCGCTCGTGGCGCTCGCCACAGGCCGCCGTCGCATCCTGCTCCAGCATCTCGCTCAGCGTCTCGAGCCCGGCGGCAAGGCAAAAGCGTTCAAAGCTCGCCGACATGCTCGCCAGCGCCTCGGCCCTCAACGCATACGTGGGAATCGCGGTCGACGTGGTATGCTTCTTCATGGCGTTGCTTTCCTTTCGTGGAATCAGCACCCCGAGCCTAACGGCTCAAGGTGAGCAACGCCGCTCCTCCCTTTTCAACATTCCTCGGGACAACCCCCGCTTGCCGATAGCCTGAAATCCGGGGAGGTAGATTGGGTCGATCTCGACTGTTACGCGCAGCGTTGCGAATATTTCAAGGAGGACAGGGACAGTTTCGCGCGCATGTTTCTATCGCCTGTCACGGGGGAAGTCCTTTCGAAGGACGAGATCGCGATTCACGTCCGCACCGGCGATATCGTCGCAGGCCTGCATCGAGATTACATGCCACTGCCGCTCGCGTATTACCATCGGATCATCGACGAGACGGGCTACAGGCCGGTCTTCGTCGGGCAAGTCAGCGGAAACTTTTACACGGACGCCTTGCGACGGCAGTTCGCCGACGCCCGGTTCATCGGCGGCGCCGACCGGCTTCGCGATTTTCAAACCATACGCAACGCGCGCAATATCGCTATTGCAGTCGGCACTTTCTCATGGCTCGCCGCATATTTGTCGACGACGGCCCGGATTATTCACTATCCGGTTCTCGGGATGCTGAATCCGGCTCAACG
>JBAUXQ010000237.1:0-1662 GCA_049584355.1 Roseiarcus sp.
CGAGGCGGGCGCACGCTTCGGTCGAGGTGAGCGCGCGGCAGGTTCCGGGGTAGAGGGGCGCGCCGTCGGGGTCGCGAAGGCCGGCCGAGGCGCGCGCGGCCTCCGAGCGGCTGCAAAAGCAGGGGTAGACGAGGCCCTGCCGGTCGAGGCGCGCCAGCGCCGCTGCGTAGTCGTCGCGATGCTCACTCTGGCGGCGCCAGGGCGCAGGAAAGCGAAGTCCGAGCCACGCGAGGTCGTCGACGATCGCGGCCTCGAACCGCGGCTTGCAACGGACGCCATCCAAGTCTTCAATGCGCAGAATCAAGCGCCCGCCGGTCTCGGCGGCGAGGCGCTCGTTCATGAGCGCCGAATAGGCGTGGCCGAGATGGAGCGCGCCGTTCGGCGACGGCGCAAAGCGCAGCACGGGCGCGGTCGCGAGGATATCATCGGCCATGGCGGCGAAGCGCATGCATAGACCGGCGGCCCGCGCAACCCTGCGCGCCCGCCGTGTGGCGGCAAGGGCCTATCATCCGGGCCCCCTGATCGTCGATGAGGCTTCCCTGCACGAGGCCGCCGAGCGCCTGCGCGCCAAAGACCCGGAACTGGTCGAGCGCCTGACCGCGGCGGGCGGACGGCCGCCGCTCCGCCTCCGGGAACCGGGGTTCGCCGGCCTCGCGGCGATCATCGTCTCTCAGCAGGTGTCGGTCGCCAGCGCCGCCGCCATTTTCGGCCGGTTGCAGACGCGCGTCGTCCCGCTCGAGGCGACTCAAATCGCAAGGGCGACCGAGGACGAGTTGCGCGCCTGTGGATTGTCGAACGCCAAAATCCGCGCGTTGCGCGCGGTCGCCCAGGCGGAGGTCGAGGGCAGCCTCGACCTCAAGGGCCTCGGCGATCTCGACGCCGAGGACGCCCACAAGGCGCTGGTCGCGGTCAAGGGCGTTGGCCCGTGGACAGCCGACATTTTCCTCCTGTTCTGCCTCGGCCACCCGGACGCCTTTGCGGCCGGCGACCTCGCGCTTCAGGAAGCCGCCAAGCTCGCCCTGAGCCTCAAGCGCCGGCCCGACGAGGCGAGACTCGAGCGGATCGCCGAACGCTGGCGCCCGCTCAGAGGCGTCGCCGCGCGGATGCTGTGGGCCTATTACCGGGGCGTGAAAGCGCGCTCGGGGATGGCTCTCGCCGATGGTTCGCGTTAAAGCCAGACCCCCGATCATCCCCGGAGCCGATGTCTGATGAGCGCCGCCCTGGACGGACCCCGCATCCCGGCGGCCGCAGGCCGAACCAGCCAGCTGGTGGTGTTTCTGCATGGCTACGGCGCCGACGGCGCCGACCTGATCGACCTTGGACGGCAATGGCGGGCGGTGATGCCCGAGGCGGCGTTCGTCTCGCCCCACGCGCCCGAGCGCTCGACGGCTTCGCCGATGGGCCGGCAATGGTTCGCGCTCTCCAATCGTCCCCCCGAGGATCCCGCCGGGGCCGACGAACGCTGGAACGGCGCGGTCAAGGCGCGCGGCGCGATCGACGCCTTTCTCGACGCCGAGCTCAAGCGGCTCAGTCTCGACGAATCGCGCCTGGCGCTGGTCGGCTTCAGCCAGGGAGCGATGATGGCGCTGCACGTCGGCTTGAGGCGCCCGCGCGCGCCGGCGGCGATCCTCGGATTTTCCGGCCTCCTGATCGGCCCGGAGC
>JBAUXQ010000238.1:0-5127 GCA_049584355.1 Roseiarcus sp.
AGCGCGTAATCGGAGCGCTCGCCCAGCATGCGGTAGACGGTGATGAGATCCTGCACCGACGAGACTTTCGCCGACAGGATGATGCGGTCGCGCGAAAGCCCGATCTCCTCCGCCCGCGCCGCCGACAAAAGCGCGGATCTCACCATCGCCTCGCGCGTGACCGCTCCGGCATCGAGCGGCGCGGCGCTCGCCGCATTGTCGTCCATGAGCGAGGTCAGAAGCTCCTGGTCGAGCGAGCCCCAGTTGGCGCCGATCCGCACCGGCTTGCCGTTGCGCATCGCAATCTCGATAATCCGGCCAAACTGGAGGTCGCGCTTGTTCTTGAAGCCGACATTGCCCGGATTGATGCGATATTTATCGAGCGCTTCGGCGCAGGCCGGGTGATCGCTGAGCAGCTTGTGGCCGATGTAGTGGAAGTCGCCGATCAGCGGCACGCGCACGCCGCGTTTCAGCAGCGCGTCGCGGATGTGCGGCACTGCGGCTGCGGCCTCGTCGCGATCGACCGTGATCCGCACGAGCTCGGAGCCCGCGCGCCACAACGCGGCGACCTGACGCGCCGTCGCCTCGACGTCGGCTGTGTCGGTGTTGGTCATCGACTGGACGACGATCGGCGCGCCGCCGCCGACCATAACGGCCGCGTCGCCTTCGCCGACCCGAACTGCGACGGTCGCGCGGCGCGGGCGCGGCCCGCATGGCGCGTCGGAGATCGCAAGATTCATCGCCGCCATCCCTTTTTCAACGCGGATCGACCCCATTTCGCCGCCCGGGTTCTAAGCTTTACCGGCGAATTTGTCATCCCGCGCCCCGGCCGCCGCCGGCCGGCCTCAGGACAAGGGGCCTCGATACTTTCGCCGCAATGCAATATAGAGCCTCATCGCAACGCAATATGACAATTTTGGAGCGCGGGCCCGCCGCGCCCGGCCGAATGAAGGAGATCTTAGTGTCCCTCGCCAAACGCCACGCTCTCGTGACCGGTTCGACCAGCGGCATCGGGCTGGCGATCGCCCGCGCCTTCGCCAAGGAGGGGGCGGATGTCGTCATCAACGGATTCGGCGACAAGGACGCAATCGAGACCGAGCGGTCCAAGATCGAGAAGGAGTTCGGCGTCAAGGCGTTCTACAACGGGGCCGACATGTCGAAAGGGGCGGAGATCGAGGCGATGATCGCCGACGCCCAGAGGAAGATGGGCTCGCTCGACATCCTGGTTAACAACGCCGGCATCCAGTTCGTCTCGCCGATCGAGAACTTTCCGCCCGAGAAATGGGATGCGATCATCGCCATAAACCTCACGGCGGCGTTCCACGCCATCCGCGCCGCCGTTCCGGGGATGAAGGCGCAGAAATGGGGGCGCATCATCAACACCGCCTCGGCCCATTCGCTCATCGCCTCGCCGTTCAAGTCGGCCTATGTAGCGGCCAAGCACGGCCTCGCCGGGCTCACCAAGACCGCGGCGCTCGAGCTTGCGACCTCCGGCGTCACCGCCAATTGCATTTCGCCCGGCTACGTGTGGACGCCGCTAGTCGAGCGCCAGATCCCCGATACGATGAAGGCGCGCAACCTGACCCGCGAGCAGGTGATCAACGACGTGATCCTCGACGCCCAGCCGACCAAGCAGTTCGTGACCGTCGACCAGGTCGCCTCGCTTGCGGTCTATCTGTGCTCGGACGCGGCGGCTCAGATCACCGGCGCCAATCTGTCAATCGATGGCGGATGGACCGCCGAATGAAGCGCGCCCGCAAGCCGGCCGCGCCGAAGCCCGTCGCGCCGAAGGCTCGAGCTTCGAAGCCCGCGGCTTCGGGAGGAGCGGTCAAGACCGTCAATCTGGCGCTCCAGGGCGGCGGCTCGCACGGCGCCTACACCTGGGGCGTACTCGACGCGCTCGCCGAGGACATGCGAATTGAAATCTCCGCCATCAGCGGCGCGAGCGCCGGCACGATGAATGCAGTCGTATTCGCCTCGGGGATGTGCGAAGGCGGACGGGAAGGCGCGCGCCAGAAGCTGGAGACGTTTTGGCTCTCGGTCTCGTCGGAGGGTTCGCTCGCGCCATTCGAGCGCAAATGGATCGACAAGGCGCTTGCGGCCTGGGGCGGCTTTTGGCCGGGGTCGCGCTGGATCGATGCGTGGACTGACGCCGTGTCGGGGATTCTAAGCCCTTACGAGTTCAATCCTTTCAACGTCAATCCGCTCCGGGTCCATCTCGAGCAGGTCGTTGATTTCGAACGCCTCCGCGCGACCGACGGCCTCCAGTTGTTTGTCGCGGCGACAAACGTGTGGACCGGCCGCGGCCATATCTTCCGCCGCAATATCCTCACCGCGGATCACGCCATGGCCTCGGCGTGCCTGCCCGATTTGTTTCAATCGGTGATCATCGACGGCGAGCCCTATTGGGACGGCGGATACGCCGGCAATCCGCCCCTCTATCCGCTGTTCTACGAGACCCAGTGCCGCGACGCGATCATCGTCCAGATCAATCCGATCGAGCGCCACCAGACGCCTCGCCTGCCGGCGGAGATCAGGAACCGGATCGACGAGGTTACGTTCAACGCCAGCCTTCTGGCCGAGCTCAGGGCAGCCGACTTCGTCGCCCGCCTGATCCGCTCGGGCATGCTCAAGAGCGACGAATACCGCGAGGAGCGGCTGCATCGCATTGGCGGCGCGGGCAGGCTCGAGTCTTTCAGCGCGGCGACCAAGAACGACGTGTCCTGGCCTTTCCTCAAGCAATTGCGCGACCTCGGCCGCGCCGAGACGAAGGAGTGGCTCGAGGCGAACTTCGACAAGATCGGCGTCGAAAGCACGCTCGACATGGATCAGACCTTGCGCCGCGATCCGGCGAAGGCGCCGGTCCTCGGCGCTCCGGCGACGGCGCGATAGCCGATCGGCGCTACTGGTTCTTGAACTTGGCTTCGCGCTTCTCCGCGAACGCCTTCATGCCTTCCTTCTGGTCTTCGGTCGCGAACAGCGAATGGAAGATGCGGCGCTCGAAGCGCACGCCCTCGGCGAGCGTCGTCTCATAGGCGCGGTTGACGCTCTCCTTGGCGGCGTAGACGGCCGGCGCCGACAACGCGGCGATGATCGCGGCGACCTTGAGCGCCTCCTCGATGAGCTTGTCAGCGGGCAGAACGCGGGAGACGAGGCCCGAGCGCTCGGCCTCGGCGGCGTCCATCATCCGTCCGGTCAGGATCATCTCCATCGCCTTCGATTTGCCGACGAAGCGGGTCAGCCGCTGGCTGCCGCCGGCGCCGGGGATCACGCCAAGCTTGATCTCGGGCTGGCCGAACTTCGCCGTGTCGGCGGCGAGAATGAAATCGCACATCATCGCGATCTCGCATCCGCCGCCAAGCGCAAATCCCGCGACTGCGGCGATGACCGGCTTGCGCACACGGGTCACGTTTTCCCACCGGCCGATGAAGTCGCCGAGGAAGGCCTCAGCGAACGTCTTGTCCTGCATCTCCTTGATGTCGGCCCCGGCGGCGAACGCCTTCTCGGAGCCGGTCAGCACGATCGCGCCAATCGCCGGATCGGCCTCGAACGCCTCGAGCGCTGCGTTGAGGTCCTCGATCAGCGGCGTCGACAGCGCATTCAGCACCTGCGGCCGGTTGAGCCGGATGAGGCCGACGCGGCCGTGGGTCTCGACGATGACGTTGGCGTAGGTCACGGGGCGAGCGACTCCTTGGGGCGCCTAGGCGCGACGCCTAGAGCACGTTGCAATTGGATTGATCCGAGTCCCGCGCGGCGCCGGTTGAGGCCTTCTTCCGGTCGGCAGCGCCTTATTAAACCACTATTCGGCAAGCGTCGTCACCTCAGCCTTCAAGGACAAGAGCCGGGTCAGGGAGCATCGGATGGTCTACGAAGCGCTGAGGGGCCGCATAAGCGGCGAATTGCACGCGCTCGCGCTGACGACGTCGGAAAGCCAGTCTAAGGGTTGAGCCGCGGGCGGTCGCCGGAGGCGCGGCGGGTCGGGAATCGCGCGCCATAGCTCTCAAGGGGCAAACGCAGCGCGTTCGTCAGATAGCTGACGGTTCGATAGAAGCCCGCCAGCATCAGGATCTCGACCAAGGCCATTTCGCCGAACTCTGTCGTCATCGCGGCCCAAAGCGGGTCGTCGATGTTCGACCCTGCATGAAGCTGATCGCAAGCGCGGATCAGGAGCCTGTCCTCGAGCGACCAGCAGGGATCATCGGCGCTCCCGTTCGCCAGCGAGTCGAGCATCGCCGCGTCCAGCCCGGCCCTTTTGCCGAAGAACGCCACATGCACTCCCCATTCATATTCCGAGCCCGAAAGAGCGGTTACGCGGTCGATCACCACTTCTCGCTGGCGGAGCGTGAGATGCCCTTTATCGAGGAGCGACCCTCCTCTCAGGCGCTCGAACAGCCGTGCGTCGCGCGCCAGGGTGGTGAATAGCGCCAGAGGCGGCGCGCCGGGCGGCATGATGCGGTCGAAGACTGCCTGCGTGTCGGCAGAAAAGGGCGGCTTTACGGGCGCGATTCGTGCAGACATGGCAAACTCGCTGCGCTATCGTTTCTGTAGCGTCACTAGCGCTGACGCTATCGAAAGTAAAGCATGACGATTCCGAAGCCGGGCGTCCCCGTGCGCGGCTCGCGGACCGGCCGCCCGGTGATGGCTCTCTTGGATCTGCTTGGCCGCAGGACCGCGCTACGCATCCTGTGGGAGCTGTCGCGCGCCGATCGCGGCCTGACGTTTAGAGCGCTCGAGAGCGCGGCCGAGACCAACCCCGCGCTGCTTAACGCCCGCCTCAAGGAATTGCGCGCAAGCGGGCTCGTTTTCCACGGCGCCGACGGCTATCGCCTCAGCGCGAGCGGCCTTGAGCTTGTGAAACTGCTCCTGCCGCTGGTCGAGTGGGCCGATGAGTGGGCGGCCGATCCGCGTTAGGCGAGTTTGATCCGACGCCCCGGCGCCGACGTTGTTCGGCCGGGCGCAAAGTCTCGAATCCGGCGGCGAAGGCGACGATATGCGGTCGTCGCCCAACGCGGCCGACTGCGTGATCCTCATGACCGACGGCGTCACCATCGCCGCCACCGAACCGGCCGAGGACGTCGTCGCGCGGCTCGAGGCCGAGGCGGAGGCGGAGGACCACGCGGTCGAGGCAATCAAGGAGCACAATCGCCA
>JBAUXQ010000239.1:0-4927 GCA_049584355.1 Roseiarcus sp.
CCGCCGCGCGGGCGGCGACGGCGATCGATTCGAGCGCCGCCAGATCGATCCGCGCGGCAGCCGTCGCCCCCTCGCGTTGCGAGGATAAGGTGGCGAAGCAGGTCCCGCGCGCCAGCGCCTTGGCGAGCCGGGCGCGCGCCTCCACTTCCGCCCGGTCGAAGGGGGCGGGCATGCGCAACCGGATGTCGAGGCCCTTGGCGTTGACGGTCTTGAGTTCGAACGTCCAGCGCCACGTGCCTCCGCTACCTGCGGCGCGGGCGAATCCTGTCATGCTGCTCACCGCCATCGCTCGAACCCCCTTCTCCCGATCGCCGCCGGAGCCAACGTCAGCCACCGAACGCGCCGAGGCGGGCGCCTCCGGCCGCAACATTTTGCAGCTTGGCGTTCGGGCTCGACGAATTCGGCGCCTTGCCCGCGTTGGTTCATCTTGAGTTCAGGCGGCAAGCCCTATGGCCCCGCGCGAACCGCTGGGGTTCCCCTAACCACAGGAAAATCTTCCCATGATCAAGTCCCTCGCCGTCGCCGCCGTGCTCTCGCTCGGCCTCGCCGGCTACGCCGTCGCGCAAGAAGCTGCTCCGGCGCCCGCCGCTCCGATGGCTGCCCCCATGCACCATCATCATCATCACCACCATCATCATCACCACCACCACCACATGCACCACGAGATGGCCCCGGCGGCGCCGGAAGCGCCCAAGTCGTAAGCCGGCAGCGGCGCGCACGCGCCGTTTGCTGTCCCAAAATCTCGGGCTCTCCGGGCGGCGTTCTGTCCGGAGAGCTTTTTTATGCGGCCGCCCCTTGAGCCGGCCGAGCTCAGTCGTCGAGCTTTTTCGCCCGCACCCGCTTGCGCGTCTTGACCTCGATCCGCGGCCCCTCGGCCAACCGGACCACCGCCCCCCACAGCGTGCGCACGTCCTGCTGGGTGAGCTCCATGCGATGGAAGATGTTGCGCAGGTTTCGCCGCATCCCCGGCTTCTTGGTCACCGGACGGAAAAAGCCGTTCTCCTCCAGCTTCCCCTCGAGATAGTCGAAGAAAGCGAGCAGCATCTCGCGCTGCGCCGGCGGCGATACGGCGCGCGGGATGGTTGAAGGCGGCGGCTTGTCGCCAAATGCGGCCTTGAACCATTCGTAGCCGCAGATCAGGACGGCCTGGGAGAGATTGAGCGAGGCGTAAGTGGGGCTGGAGGGAAAGGTGATGATCGAATCGGCGAGCGCCACCTCGTCGTTGGCAAGGCCGGTGCGCTCCGGCCCGAACATGACGCCCCGCTTCTCGCCCGCCGCCGCGATCGCGCCCATCGCGACGCTCGGGGTCAAGACCGCTTTCATCTGACCTCGCTCACGTGCGGTCGTCGCGTAAACGGCGTTGAGATCGCCGATCGCCGCCTCGACGCTTGGGAAGACGCGTGCGGCGTCGAGGAGATCAGTCGCGCCCGCGGCGGCGGAATAGGCGACCTCGCGATAGTCGTCGCTGCGCGGCCAGCCCTCGCGTGGATTGACCAGACGCAGGTCGTCGAGGCCGAAGTTGGCCATCGCCCGCGCGCACATGCCGATGTTCACCGCCAGTTGCGGCCGAACCAGAATCACCGCCGGACCGCCGCCGAGCCGCGGCTTTGTCCGGTCCGTGCCCGCGCCAACCATCGTGGCCGGGCTATACCACGGCCGCGTCCAAGGCAATCGGCTCTTGGGCAGTAATGGCGCGCCGCCCAGCCTGCGGGTCAGAGACCGAGCTCGCCCGGCGCCCGGCCGGCGAAAGCCTGCGAGAGCGCCACAACGCGCGCGTGGTAGGCTTCCTCGATCAGCGCTTGATCGGCGGCGCTAGGGGAGTATGCAGCGCTCGCCCGCAGGGGCGTTTGAGCCGCGATTCCGGCGCGCGGTCCGCCGACGATCAGGACGCCGCGAATAGAGTCCTGGGACGCGCCGCTGGCGCCGCCCCGGCCGCCGCTCCGGCCAAAGTTGACGTCCTGAATCCGCGCCACCAAGGTTGCGCCGTTGCGCTCAGCCGGCGCCAAGTAGCCCGACAAGGCTCGGGTCAGGTCTTCGGGAAGCGCTTGCTCCACCCAGTCGGCGGTTGGGTCGCCGGCGCTCGCCCGTAGCGGCGCAACGTCAACCCTGACCTCGCGGAACCGGACCGCGGGATCGGCCAGCGCCGTCCGGACCGCGCTCGAAAAAAGAAGACCGAAGACGCCAAGTTTTCCAATTGCCGCGCGACGGGTCAGGGCGCTGATCGACATTCGTCCCCTCCCCGGCGCCGAAGCGGGCCTTTGGCGCCGAGACTTCCAAGGCGCCGGGCCGCTTGGCGAAGCTTCGCTGCTAGAGCCCGAGCTCTCTCGGCGCCCAGCCCGCGAACGCCTGCGCCAAAGCCACAACCCGCCAATGGTTGGACTCGACGCGCAAAGGCTGGTCGATGGCCATCGGGTGGTACCAAGTGGTTGCACGAATGGGCGCGCGGGCGGCCGTCCCCCCATGCGGGCCCTTGACCAGGAGCGTACCGTTGATGGTGTCCTGCGTAGCGCCCCACGGGCCGGTCCCGCCGCTGCTCGGCCCGAGATAGAGATCGTCGATTCGCGCCACCAGGGTCGCGCCATAGCGGTCGCCGGGCGCAGCCATGTAGCCGGCCAAGGCCTGGGCCAGCGCGCCGGGAAGCTCCTGCTGCACCCAAGCAGCCGTCGGATCGCCCATGGAGGCCCGCAACGGAGAGACGTCGACGACAATGTTGCGGAATCGGGCGTTGGGCTGCGCCAGGGCGCTCCGAACGCCAACCGCCGGCGAAAGCGCCAGAATGCCGAGAGCGGCGCGGCGGGTCAGGGGAAACGCTGACATGGCGAAACCTCGTCCTTGGCGCAAGTCGCGCCGGTGATTCACCCTGTCCGCCTATATATAGGCGACCTTGACGATCTCATAGCTCTTGCCGCCGCCGGGCGTATTCACTTCGACGCTATCGCCAACCTTTTTGCCGATCAGCGCCCGCCCGGTCGGCGAGGTGATCGACATCTTGCCGGACTTCACGTCCGCCTCGCTTTCGCCGACGATCTGAAACACCCTTTGCTTTTCGGTGTCCTCGTCGATCAGTGTCACGGTCGCGCCGAACTTGACGGTGGTTCCATTCAGTTTCGCCACGTCGATCACTTCGGCGCGCTGCAGCAGGTCCTCGAGCTCGACGATCCGGCCCTCGTTATGCGACTGCGCCTCCTTGGCGGAATGATATTCGGCGTTTTCCGACAGGTCGCCGTGCGACCGCGCTTCCGCGATCGCCGCGATGATGCGCGGCCGCTCGACCTGCTGGCGGCGAAGAAACTCCGTCTCTAGGGCCGCGTGGCCCGCGGCGGTCATCGGTAGCTTGTCCATAGTCCATCCGTACAAAAAATCGCCGCCGCGACGGCGCTATTTCGCACCGTCACGCCAGATAGTCCTGCAACGCCCTGACTTCGAGTTCGCCCGCCGCGACGGCCCGTATGCCTTCGGCCGCCGCGATGGCGCCTGAAATTGTGGTGTAGTAGGGCGTCTTTTGCAAGAGGGCGGCTCGGCGCAAAGGCTTGGAATCGGCGAGCGAGGTCGCCCCCTCGGTGGTGTTGAACATGAGTTGCACCGCGCCATTGCGGACGGCGTCCGCAGCGTGCGGGCGCCCTTCCGAGATTTTGTTGACCTTTTCCGCCTTGAGGCCGTGGGCGGTGAGAAAGCGCTGGGTGCCGGCGGTGGCCAGGATCTTGAAGCCGAGCGCCTGAAGCATACGCAATGGCTCGACGATCTTCTCCTTGTCCGCGTCGCGGACGGAGACGAAGACGGCGCCGGACGTCGGCGGCCGCGATCCGGCGCCAAGCTGGCTCTTGGCGAAGGCGATCTCGAACGAGCGGTCGATGCCCATCACCTCGCCGGTCGAGCGCATTTCCGGCCCCAAGACGGTGTCGACGCCCGGGAAGCGCGCGAACGGAAAGACCGCTTCCTTGACCCCGACGTGGTCCAGCTTTTCGACCGTGA
This sequence comes from Roseiarcus sp., assembly GCA_049584355.1. Taxonomy (GTDB): domain Bacteria; phylum Pseudomonadota; class Alphaproteobacteria; order Rhizobiales; family Beijerinckiaceae; genus Roseiarcus. Next base: position 3,973 of record JBAUXQ010000239.1, read on the forward strand.
GATCGAACGAGGCGAGGTTTTCGCCAGCCATCACGCGGGCGGCGATCGCGGCGATCGGCTTGCCGATCACCTTGGCGACGAATGGCACCGTGCGCGAGGCGCGCGGATTGACCTCCAGGACATAGATCTCGCCGCCTTTCAGCGCGTATTGCACGTTCATGAGCCCACCGACCTCGAGCGCGAGCGCCAGTCTTTTCGTCTGCTCCTCGAGGCTTGCGATCGTCTCGGGCTTGAGCGAGCGGGGCGGCAGGGAGCAGGCGCTGTCGCCTGAATGAATGCCGGCCTCTTCGATATGCTCCATGATTCCGGCCACGACCACGGTCTTGCCGTCGCTGACCGCATCGACGTCGATCTCGATCGCGTCAGCGAGATATCGATCGAACAGGAGCGGGTTTTTGCCCAATACCGTGTTGATCTGCCCGGTCTTGTCGTTCGGGTAGCGCGCCTTGACGTCGGACGGCACCAGGCTCGGCAGCACGCCGAGCAGATAATCGTCGAGCGCGCCAGAATCGTGGATGATCGCCATCGCCCGGCCGCCCAGCACGTACGAGGGCCGAACGACCAGAGGAAGCCCGAGATCGGCGGCGATGAGACGCGCCTGCTCGACCGAATAGGCGATACCGTTCTTCGGCTGCTTCAGGCCGAGCTTGTCGAGGAGCCGCTTGAAGCGGTCGCGATCCTCCGCCAGATCGATGGAGTCGACCGAAGTCCCGAGGATCGCCGCGCCCGACTGCTCGATCGCGTGGGCGAGCTTCAGCGGCGTCTGGCCGCCGAATTGGACGATGACGCCCTTGAGCGTTCCGCGCTCGCCCTCCTTGTCGAGAATGGCGAGCACGTCCTCAGCCGTCAGCGGCTCGAAGTAGAGCCGGTCCGACGTGTCATAGTCGGTCGAGACCGTCTCCGGATTGCAGTTGATCATGATCGTCTCGACGCCGGCCTCACCAAGGCTGTAGGC
>JBAUXQ010000240.1:0-1503 GCA_049584355.1 Roseiarcus sp.
ACGAGCCTGGTCGCGCCCGGCTTCACCGCTCGCGCGAGCGCCGGCAAATCCTCGGTCTCGACGAAATCGACGCTGATGCCGAAGGCCGGCGCTTCATTGGCGAGCCAGGCGCGCAGCGCCCAATACATCACGCCGGGCGCGATCACATGGGCGCCCGGCCCGAGGCTCAGGATGAGCGCGATTGCCGCCGACATGCCCGAGCCGAAGACGAGCGTCGCCGCCGCGCCCTCGAGCGCCCCGATCACCGCCTCCGCGTCGCGCACCGTCTCGTTGTCGGGACGGCCGTAGACATTGCCGCTGCGATAGAGATTGTCGGGGTCGCGCTCGAAGGTTGTGGCGAGATGGATCGGCGGCACGATGGCGCGGGTGCTCTCGTCGATGCGGCCCAAGGCCTGGGCCGCGAGGGTGCGCGGACTTAAGGGCCGTGGCTCGGTCATAGCGCCAGCCCTCTCAAGAGCTTCGGCGCGCCATTACCCGCGCCGCCGGCTTCCGCGATCAGCATGTCCTTCAGCGCCGGGGCGCGATCGACGACGCGAAGGCCGAGATCGCGGAGGAAGCGCAGAGCCGCGAAGTCGTTGGAGAACAGGCGATTGAGCGCATCGAGGCCAAGGCCGCCGGCCGCGACGTCGAAGCGCCGCCGGCGCTCGTAAGTGCCGAGCGTGGGAGCCGCGCCCGGATCGAGGCCGAGCCGCATCTCGCCGACGATCGTCTCGGCGAGCGCCGCCACGTCGCGCAGGCCCAGGTTCAGACCTTGCCCGGCGAGCGGATGGACGACATGCGCCGCGTCGCCGATCAGCGCCAGCCGTTCGCCGACGAAACGCCGCGCGACCTGGAAGCGGAACGGAAAAGCCTCGGCGCGCGAGGCGAGGCGGATCTCGCCCAATCTGGGCGTGAAGCGAAATTCGAGCTCGCGCGTCAGGTCCTCGGGGTCCAGCTTGAGGAGCGCGCGGGCATCGGCGCGCCGCTCGTTCCAGACGATGCTCGACCGGCGGCCCGGAAGCGGCAGGATTGCGAACGGGCCGGCGGGCAGGAAATGCTGCTCGGCGCGGCCTTCGTGATCGCGCTCGTGGGCGATCGTGGCGACGATCCCGGTCTGATCGTAATCCCAGCCGACCGTCGCGATGCCCGCAAGCGCGCCGAGCTTCGAACGCGCGCCGTCAGCGGCGACCCCAAGGCGCGCCCTGAGCGAGCGGCCATCGCTGAGCCCCAGCTCCGCGACCCGCTTGCCCGGGGACCAATGCACGACCGACGCCTTGAGGCGCTGGACCTCGAGCCGGTCGCAGAGCGCCGCCAGCGCGCCGGCGACATCGTCGTTGAACGCCATATGGGCGAGCGGACGGCCGCTTTTTGCTTCGAAATTGAGGTGACTGGGGCGGACGGCGTCGCGCTCCTGCCCATCCATGATCGCCATCTTGAGGATCGCTTGCGCGTTCGGTTCGATCGCCTGCCAGGCGCCGACGCGCTCGAGCAGGCGCCGGGGCCCATCGGCGATCGCAACCGCGC
>JBAUXQ010000241.1:0-4300 GCA_049584355.1 Roseiarcus sp.
CGCTCGGCCGCACGGTGGTAGCGCGTCGCCTGCGCGCCGAGCACCTCGGCCGATTTCTCCTTGAGCTCAGACAAAGGCTTCGAGAACGCCAGCAGCGGAAAGGCGAAAAAGGCGAACACGATCGCGAGCCAGCCGGTGATGATATAGCCGAAGGTGACCGAGGAGATGTTGGCCTCGAACACGTGCCTGACGACGGTGATCGCCATCCCCGCGCTCATCCCGAACACGAACATCGAATAGGCGTTCGGATATTCGGCGAGAAAGGCGAGGCCGCCCTTGCCGTCCGGATGGGTCGCGACCAGCCTGAGCTCGAGCTGGGCGATGCGCCAGAGCAGCATCGCCCAGACGATGTATCGCCAGAGGCCACGGAACAGGAGGAAGTAGAAGAGCGGCGCGCTGCAGATGACGCTCCACCATCCGGCCAGCGTCAAGCGGGCGCTATCGTCGGCGATCTGAACCGCCCAGGTCGAGGCGTCGGACGTCATGAGAATATCGAGCCGCGCCAGCGTCCCCGCAATCGCAAGGCCCAGGCAGACGATTTCGGCCGCAGCCAAGTCGCGTAGTCTCAGCGCCCTCACCACTGCCTTCGCCGCCGCTTCGAACGACGTCGGGGCAAGGATCGGCGCCCGGACCAGCTGGCCGAGCTTGCCGTGGAGGCCGTATTCGACCTGCTGCTCGGCCAACACAAAGAGGCCGACGGCAATGAAAAAACGCGCCCAGGCGCCAAAGTCGAGCAGGAAAGGATGCATCGCCGACGGCCCGAACGCGCGCCCGGCAATGAGGCTCAGGACAAGCGGAACGCCCCAGGCGAGCGCGACGAAGATCGCCGCCCTGCGGCCGGCAAGCAGCGCATCTTCCCGCAACACCCCCAATCGCCGCTGCAATTCGAAGAACGGCCCGCCATGCGAGGCCAGATATTCCCCGATCCTGGCCGCTTCGTCCTCATCGGCGTCGACGATGGCGACATCCGCGGCTCCAATCACGCTAGTCATATCCCCAGCCTCCTCCGACGCCATTTCCTCGCAGGAATCGCGTTCGTCAAGCCCTGACCGTCATGGACGGACAACCGTGGCTAAGCAAGCGGCGTTGGCTGGCGGATCTCAATTCCAGGGTGGTTCGGAAAGTCAATTGCCGACCCACCCTCAACCCGGCTCCGCCGCCGACAGCGCCGCCTCCTCGCTCAGGAACTCGCGCAGAGCCTTGATGCGCGGAGAATTGGCGTCGGCCGGACGGCAGACGAAGTAATAGCCGAACGGCGTCGAGACGCTGGTCTTGAACGGCGCGACGAGGCGCCCGGCGGCGAGTTCGTCGGCGGCGATCGCGAACGAGGTCAGCGCCACGCCCTGCCCCTGGGCGGCGGCGCGCAGCGTCATCGCCATGTTGTTGAAGAAGACGCCGTGGGTCGCCTCGACCTGACGCGCGCCGGCGGCCTTGAGCCAGTCGGACCACGTCGGCCAGGACGCGTGCGCGGGGTTCCAGTCGAGATGCAGCAGGGTATGGCGACGCAGATCCTCGGGCGAACGAAGCGGATCGGCCCCGGCGACAAGCTCGGGCGCGCAGACCGGAAAGACGTCCTCCTTGAACAGGAGCGTCGCCGCGAGGCCCGTGAACTCGCCCGCGCCCCAGCGGATGAGCGCGTCCGCGGCGCCGGACTCGAGCGCTTCATCGATCGGATTGGCGTCGATCAGGACATCGGTCTCGGGATGGCGGGCCTTGAACTTGCCGATCCGGCCGACGAGCCAGGTGGCGGCGAACGACGGCGTCGAATTGATCACCAGAAAGCGGCGCCCGTTACCCTCGCGCATGGCGCGCGCGGCCTTGGAGAGGAGCGCCAATCCTTCGGTGAGCGTTCCTGCTCCGGCGGCGCCCGATTCGGTCAGCCGAAGTCCGCGGCCATTTCGCTCGACGAGCCTTGCGCCGACATCCTGCTCGAGCGCCCGCACCTGCTGGGCGACCGCCGCCTTGGTCACGTGCAGCTCCTCGGCCGCCCGGGCGAACGACAGGTGGCGCGCGACGACCTCGAAGGCGCGCAGCGCGTTGAGCGGCGGCAGGCGATGGAGGAGTTTCATCGTTTAGTTTTCCTATACGATGGGCGTAGAAGGAATGAGTTGCTGCGGCGCGGCATTTCCTTATATATGCCGGTCAAACGGGCGCAAGCGGCGCAATTTATGCTTAGGGATTAGTAACATGACCGCCTCGACCACCAATCTGGCTCATTCCCATGCCGATTTCGGCATCTCGTCGGCGGCAAGATTCGTGAAACGAATTCTTAACCAATTGAGCGAGCGCGCCGAAGCCGCGATCGATCGCAGCCGGCTCGCGGCGCTGCCGCCGCGCTACCTCGACGATGTCGGGATGACAGTCGGCGAACGGGCCGCGGTCCTGGGCTACGAAGAACCGGCGCGCGACCCTTGGGCGCTGGTTGTGACCCAGCGGCTCTGAACTCCTCGCCCCTCTTCCCAATCAAGCCTGACGAGCGCGAGTGAACCTCGCGCTTGCGTCGCTGCAATAGCCCGCGCGTTGGCTCGTTGCGACGTTGACGTTCGCGGGCCCGTCGCGCCGCGAACGTATCGCGACTTCAAGCGGGAACGCGGCTCTCGCTGCGGCGCCGCGGGCTCGGCTTGACGGGGGCGGCGCAGCATCGGAAAAGACGGCTCCCCTTCACGCGGGAGACCGGATGCAACGCGTCACGCTGATCGACAACTACGACAGCTTCACCTTCAACCTCGTCCATTACCTTGGGGAACTGGGCGCGGAGGTGTCGGTGTGGCGCAACGATGAGATCACGGTCGCGGACACGCTCGCCTCGAGGCCGGACGCGATAGTGCTGTCGCCTGGACCCTGCACGCCGAACGAGGCGGGCGTGTGCCTCGACCTCGTCCGCTCGGCCAGCGAAACGACGCCGATGCTCGGCGTCTGTCTCGGCCATCAGGCGATCGGGCAGGCGTTCGGCGGCGACATCGTGCGCGCGCCAGCGCCGATGCATGGCAAGGTCTCGCGCATTTCGCATCACGCGCGCGGGCTCTTTCGCGGTCTGAACGGACCCTTTCAGGCGACGCGCTATCACTCTCTCATTATCGAGCGGGCCAGCACGCCCTCAGAACTCGAGATCACCGCCGAAAGCGACGATGGGCTCGTCATGGGCGTTGAGCACCGCGACCGCCCGGCTTTCGGAGTCCAGTTCCATCCGGAAAGCATCGCCAGCGAGCACGGGCGGCAAATCTTGCGCAATTTCTTGGACTTGGCGGCCGCCTTTCATCAGCGCCAGCAGGCTTTCTGAGGGGGAACGCGAAACGGGGTCATGGAATCATTCAAGCCTCTGATCGCCAAAGTCGCCGCAGGGGCGACGCTGACCCGCACCGAGGCGGAAGGCGCGTTCGATTCGATGCTCTCGGGCGAAGTGACGCCATCGCAGATGGGTGGATTCCTGATGGCGCTGAGGGTGCGGGGCGAGACGGTCGACGAGATCACCGGCGCGGTCGCAGCGATGCGGGCGAAGATGATTAGCGTGAAGGCGCCGCCGGACGCAATCGACATCGTCGGCACCGGCGGCGACGGTTCGGGCTCCTATAATGTCTCGACCCTGGCCGCGATCATCACCGCCGCCTGCGGCGTGCCGGTCGCCAAGCACGGCAACCGCGCAATGTCTTCGCGCTCGGGCGCCGCGGATACGCTCGCCGCGCTCGGGGTCAAGATCGGTCTTTCGCCTGACGGCGTCGAACGCTGCATCCGCGAGGCGGGAATCGGCTTCATGATGGCGCCCGCCCATCATGCGTCGATGCGCCATGTCGGTCCGACGAGGGTGGAGCTCGGCACCCGCACGATCTTCAATCTGCTTGGACCGCTCTCCAATCCGGCCGGCGTCAAACGCCAGCTCGTTGGCGTCTTCTCGGCCGCCTGGCTCGAGCCGATGGCCGAGGTGCTGCGGAATTTCGGCTCCGAGCGCGTTTGGGTGACGCACGGCCTCGACGGTCTGGACGAGATCACCGTCACCGCGCCGACCAAAGTCGTCGAGCTTAAAGGCGGGGCGGTACATGCATTTGAACTAACGCCGGAAGCAGCGGGCCTCGCCCGCTCGGCGCCCGCAGCGCTCAAGGGCGGCGACCCGGCGCACAACGCAAAGGCGCTTCTCGATGTCCTCGACGGCGAGCCAGGCGCCTTTCGCGATATCGGGCTTATGACCGCGGGCGCCGCTCTCGTGGTCGCAGGCAAGGCCGGGACGATCAAGGACGGCGTGGCCATGGGCGACGCGGCGATCCGCTCCGGCGCCGCCCGGCGCACGCTTGATCGATTGATCGCA
>JBAUXQ010000242.1:0-3244 GCA_049584355.1 Roseiarcus sp.
GCTATATCGCCGGGACGACCTTCACCGTGACCAGGGCGCCTTCGGGAAAAGTCGGGGTCAACGCCAGCTTCTATGGCGCTGGCGTCAGCCTCAATACTTACGTCACTGCGCTCGGAACGGGTCTCGGAAGTACGGGAACCTATACGGTTACGCCCAGCCAGACCTTGGGCTCGTCCGGCTCGCCGGTCACCATGACCGCCGTCGCCTATACCGTGCCGCAGGGGCCGTGCAACGACAACGGCGTCGGCGAGATCGTCCGCAATTTCCGCATCGGGACAACGCAGACCATGGGCGCCGGCGTCGCCGCGACCGGCGATGTTTATGACGACGGCCTCGACCCGATCGCGGGCAACTGGAATCAGAGCGCGGCCTTCACCGCCAACATCGTCGCCCCGACGGTCGTCCGGATCGTCAAAGGACCGACCTATTCGGGCGGGGTTCCGTCCTCGATCGGCGAATGGCTGAGCACGGGAACCTTCGTCTCCTACGGCGACCAGGAAGGCGGCAACAGCCGGGTCGGCGGCCTGCTCGGCAATGTCGGCGGCCAGTCCCTCGCCTTCACTGCCGGCTCCGGAGGGACAAATGGAACCGTCACCGTAACCGGCACCTCTTGCGGTTTGTCCGGCGCCAACTCCCCCCCGAAAGTCGACGTCACGGTGTCGGGCGGCGCGATCGTCGATGTCTATCCATCGGCCTCGAGCACCAACTCGGGCATCGGCATAACTTCGCCTTGCGCCTTCACGACCGGGGTCACCGGCGGCACGGTGACGACGCTGGCTTACGGCCCCAACGAGGGCCAGGCCGGCTACGCTTCGGTGGCGACCCAAAACAACATGATGGGCGACACGCTCTATGACAATTCGGGCGAGCCGGGGAACCCGCTGTTCAGCGTGTTCGCCAACCGGGCTGCGGGCAGCACCAGCTATTTCGAACCCGGCCTGCCGGTTAAGACCTGGGGCCAGGATATGGGCGCGAGGGTGAGCGGGTAGGGCGGCGCCGGCGACACTTTCGAACCTGGCCTGCCCGTGGTCCCTTGGGGCAACGCCATCGGCGCAAAGGTGAGCGGGTAGGCCGGCGTCGGCTCCAGTGGCAAGTCCGATTGCTCGCCGATGTCGCGCTTTAGCTTCCGCCAGCCTTCCACCCTACTCCGCCCAACTCAGAAATCGTTTGCAACGCTGAAAGTGTTTTCGCACGAACCGGACGCAGCGTCATGACCATTATCCGCCTGACCTTTCTGTCGCATTTCGTCATTTGTCTCGCCTGCCTGGGCTTGACGTTCTTCGCCTGGGTCGACGGCGTCCCGCAGACAATCTGGGCGAACGATATGAGTATGATGACCAGCGTCATCGGCGCCCTGTTCGTGGCGACCGCGGGATGGCTCGGATGGCAGGCGTGGCAAGTCGGCGATCAGAAATCAGAGACTGGTGACCACTGCAATGATCTGATTGTTGATCGCCGATGGCCGCCAGCCGACTTCGGCCATCTGAGCGAGCGCCTCTGCGTCATGGCGGGCTTTGTGGGCACGGCGATAGGGCTCTCGCTGCAGGCCCAGTCGCTCGCCGGAGGCGCGACCAGTTTCACCGCGCTCGCAACGTCGCTCTTCACTACGGCGAGCGGCGGGACGGCAGCGGCCCTTATCGCCATAATGACGTTCAACCTTGAGGCGGGGATCCGACGGGCGCAGAGGTGAGCGACGAAGTCCACGCACCCTGCCCCCCTCACAAGGCCAACCTCAGGAAGAATGCTCGTCTCGAGACAGACTATCGGGTGACGGGATGATGCACGACCGCAGCTCGATCTGGATTGGCCTCGCCGATCTTCTGCTCTGCATCGTCTCGGTCGTCATCGTGGCGGTCGCGCCGACCCATGCCAAGACGGACGGCATCAGGCCGAAGGCGGAATATCTGATTAGCGCCGATTGGGATGTCATGCTCGACTCGGACGTTGACCTTTGGCTTGTCAATCCATCTCGCAAGCCAATTTTCTACGCCTCTCGACAAGTTGGTTGCGCCGATCTCGATCACGACAGCCTCGGGTTCCAAACCTCACTGATCACGCTGGCTAACGGCTCGACCGTTCGCGCGGTCTCAAACAAGGAAGTGACATCGGTTCGCTGCTTCGAGCCGGGTCATTGGGACGTTGGGGTAAACCTCTATTCGGATCGTGAACTCGCTAAAGGCAGGAAGGACATCCAAGTTCACGTCGAAATCGTCGGTTTGAACCCGGAGGTTCGCATGATGTTCACCAAGAACGTGGTTCTCGATCGCACCGGCGAGACTGTCAACGTCGTTTCTTTTGACATGGACCGCGACGGCAAGATCACGCTCGCCGACCCGCCGCTTCAGGCGATCACGGACGCTTACAGGGGGCCGAAGCAGTGACCTTTTTCAACACCTTCGCGCTCTCCTTCGGACTTTTGCTGGCTGGTTTGGTGCTCATTGCAGCATGGATGTTCCGCACCGCTGCGGCTCCCTTGGCGGCAAAGCTCGCCCTGCCGGCGCTTTTGGTCGCTCTCGGTTGCTTCACGCCATATGAAGTCAATTCGATGCTCGGTCTGCCGAGAATGGCCGCGCTCGCCGCGCTGCCTGACCGGGCTGAGCTCATCGCGTTCGTCGCTCATGATGAGGACAAGCGCGCTGACCTATGGCTCCGTGTCGAGGATGCTCCGCCGCGCGCCTATGAGATCGCCATCGACGAGGCGATGAAGAAATTGCTGCAGGACGCGCGCGATCGCAAGGAACATGGCGGTCGGGTGATGCTGGTCAAGCGCGCCGAACATGCCGCCAAAGAAACTGGGCTTCAAGGTGTGACCAAGCAGCGATCCGCCGATCCTGTCTACGCAATCGATGACAGCGCCTTCGCGTTGCCGAACAAGGGCGACGGCGAGTAATCGGCCAACTGGCCCACAGTCTCAAGGAGGCCCACATGCTGCGCACGCTCGCCGTTGCTCTCGCCGCGTCCCTTGCGTTTGGAGGCGCCGCGCCTGCGGCGGAAGGACAAGGCGCGCATGCCCAGTGCCAGGCCTTGGCGAAGCTGAAGGCGCAGTTCGACGCGAAGACGCATGTCGTCCAGCTTACCGCTGGGCAGTTTCATTTCGTCGAAGGCGTCTATGTCGGCAGCCCGAGCACTCCGGACGGGCTGCCGCCAGGTGACGGCGCGCTCCTGTTCAGCCACGAGGGCGACAAGGACGGCATCATCGTCTGGACTCGTGGCGGGATCGCCTGTGCGCCGATCCCGATCAACG
>JBAUXQ010000243.1:0-2733 GCA_049584355.1 Roseiarcus sp.
ACCCCGACCGTCTCTCCGCGCCCAAGCGCCTCGTAGGTCTTGACGTCGTCGAGCGGGATCTTGCTGAGATCGACCGCGATTCCGCGCCGCGCTACGAGATCGACCGCCCGCTTGAGGACGGTCAGCGTCTTCAGGCCCAGAAAGTCGAATTTCACCAGCCCGGCCGACTCGACCCATTTCATGTTGAACTGGGTCGCTGGCATCGCCGACTTCGGATCGCGGTAGAGCGGGGCCAGCTCGATCAGCGGCCGATCGCCGATGACGACGCCGGCGGCATGGGTCGAGGCGTTGGAATAGAGCCCCTCGAGCCGCTCGGCGATCGCCAGCATCCGGGCGACCTTTTCGTCGGCCTTCGCCGCCTCCTGCAGACGCGTCTCGTCCGCCACGGCCTGCTTGAGGGTCACCGGATGGGCCGGGTTCTGCGGCACCAGCTTGGCGAGCTTGTCGACTTGGCCGAGCGGCATTTCGAGCACCCGGCCGACATTGCGCAATACTCCGCGGGCCAGGAACGAGCCGAAGGTGATGATCTGCGCCACCCGGTCTGCGCCGTAGCGCTCACGGACATAGGCGATCACTTCGTCGCGGCGCTCCTGGCAGAAGTCGATGTCGAAATCCGGCATCGACACCCGCTCGGGATTGAGGAACCGTTCGAACAGGAGGCCGAACCGCAGCGGATCGAGATCGGTGATGGTGAGCGCCCAGGCGACCACCGAGCCCGCGCCCGAGCCGCGCCCCGGCCCGACCGGAATCCCTTGCGCCTTGGCCCATTGGATGAAGTCGGCGACGATGAGGAAATAGCCGGCGAAGGTCATGTTGACGATGACATCGAGCTCGTAGGCGAGGCGCTTCTCGTAGTCTTCCTGGATGCGTCCGGGCGCGAGACCGTGCGCCGCCAGGCGCGCCCGCAAGCCCTCGCGCGCCTGGCGCCTGAGCTCCTGTTCCTCGTCGACCGCGGCGCCTCCGGCCACGGAAAAGCGCGGCAGGATCGGCTTTCGCGTCAGCGGTCGATAAGCGCAGCGCATCGCGATCTCGACGCTGGCCTCCGTCGCTTCGGGAAGGTCGGCGAAGAGCTCGATCATCTCGGCGCGGGTCTTGAACCGATGCTCGGGCGATAGCCGCCGGCGCTCGGAGGTCGAGATGAGCGCGGCTTCGGCCACGCAGAGCAGCGCGTCATGCGCCTCGTAGTCGGAGGCGTAGGCGAAATAGGGCTCGTTGGTCGCGACCAGCGGAACCCCGAGCCGGTCGGCGAGACCGATGAGCGCCGGCTCGATCGCCCGTTCGCTGTCGAGCCCGTGGCGCTGGATCTCGACATAGAGCCGCGAGCCGAACGCCTCGACGAGGCGCTTGAGGCGGCTCTCGGCGAGATCGCCAAGTCCGGCTCTCAGCGCCCGGTCGATCGGCCCGGCAGGCCCGCCGGTGAGCGCGATGAGGCCGTCGCTGTCGCGCAAGGCGGCGAACGGGATATGCGGCTCGTCGCCGTCGGTCGGATCGAGCCATAATCCGGTGACGAGGCGCATGAGGTTACGGTAGCCGGCCTCGTTCTGCGCCATGAGCACGATCGGGGCCCGCGCGTCGTCCCGTTCGACGGCGCGCAGAAGCGCGGGGGCCGCGTCGGCGAAATCGACCGTCGTTTGCGCGCCGATGATCGGCTGGACGCCCGCCTTGGCGAGCTTCTCCGAGAATTCGAGGGCGCCGAACAGGTTGTTGGTGTCGCCAATCGCCATCGCCGGCATCGCGTCGGTCTTGGCGAGCTTGGCCAAGGTGTCGATCGTCAGCGCCCCCTCGCGCAGCGAATAGGCGCTGTGCACATGCAGATGCACGAAGCCGACCGCTTTGACGACCGATGATTCCATGGGCTCCGAATCCATGCCGCTATTGTCGCAAGGGGACGCCCGCGCGTCGAGCCGGCCTGTGGATAGCGCGCACTCCCTTCTCCCCCTCGCCCCGCCTTGCGGGGAGAGGGTCGGGGTGAGGGGCCGTCGCGCCGCCGTCGACCCAATCGTATCGAGACTCACCCTGAGAAGACGCGGACCACGATTCCTTTCGGGTTGAGGACGACATAGAGACGATCGCCGACGTATTCCGCCATGACCGCCTAGAAAGACGGGTGTTCTTCCAAACGCCCCATGTGGAAGAAAACCTGCTCTCGTGCGTGATCCGACGAGGCCGCGGATGAAGGTACGCCGAAGGCGGCGGCTTTGCGGGCGCGGTACGGCCTCGGGGGGTGAAGCGGGGCTTCAGGCGCCGAGCGCGCGGGCGGCGAGGGCGATCATGATCAGAAAGGCGCCGAGCGAGGCGAGCTCGGCGATGTCGCGCAGGGCATGGGCAGTGGTATGCATTTCGGCCTCCTCGAACATGAGGCGTTCAGTTTATGTTCCTGTTATGTTCGAGTCAACGGCGATGGTTCCCATCTCCCGCTCGATTGGTTAACGCAGTCGCGTGATCGATGGCGCCGGTCCGGAGGGCGAGTTCATCGACCAATCATCCCGCCCGCGAAGCCAAAATCACCGGACTCCCGCGGACCGGGAAGATTTCACGACATTTGCTTCCTGAATTGCAGAATACGGGTTATCCTTTTCGGTTCGGCAGCGAGCGAGGATGGCATGATTGACGAGACGGCTCCGGTGTTCCCGGGCGGCGACTCGCCGCAGGCGGCCAGGAGTCCGGAATTTGGCGCGACGAAAGGATGCGATCGGCGAAAAGAAAAAAAGCGCGTAACTCCCAAGCTGGGGT
>JBAUXQ010000244.1:0-2592 GCA_049584355.1 Roseiarcus sp.
TCTGGCTCGAGCGGGTGGACGATGCGGTGTCGTCGGCGCTCGAGCCGGCGAGGCAGTCAAAAGATCTCGTCGCCGAATAGGGAAGGTGGCGGAACAAAGCTGAAGCGAGCCGAAAGCAAATGAAGCAAGGTTGTTCCCCTTTGCTTTCATTCGCCTTCATTCTATTTCCTGGATTATAGACTTTTCAAAGAGTTGCAGCCGTTCCAACGAAAATTTCCGCCTCCTGTCCGCGATACGGTCACTGACCGAGCTTTCCCGTTTCCGGCCGCCAGGCCGGTGGCGGAAGATTCCGTAATACAGAAACATATAACGTATATTTCTGATTTTGTCAAGGCCCTCTCGACAGACAGCGACTCGCAACCGCCCTCAAGGCGCCGCCGTCTTCCGCGCCGTCGCCGCCTGCGAGGCCGAAACGGCGTCCGCGTAGCTGTTGCCAAAATGCGTGCGGACGTAGTTGACGACGTCGGCGACCTGCCCGTCGGTCATCATGTCTCCCAACGGCGGCATGCCTCTCAACCCCTTGAACAGGGCGGTCAGAACGAAATCCGACGAAGCGAGCTTCTTATCCCCGGCGAGCGGCGGATAGGCGGCGGCGCCGACAGCGCCTTTGCCGTCCGGCTGGTGGCAGGCGGCGCAGACATTGTCGAAGAGGTCCGCTCCGCCCCGTTCGCCGAATACCCACCCGCGGCTCATCGGAGCGCTTTTCACCGCTGCGTCATCAGCAAGCGCCGCCCAGCCGACGGCCGCCGCGGCGATCAGCGCAAGCGCGAGCGGCGCGAGCAGTCTCACGATGCGACCACGCGCCTGTGCAGCCGCTGGATCGCGTCCAGGGCCGACAGGATCGCGCCCTCCTGCCAGGCGGGAATGTAAGAGGCATGCTCGCCGGCGAGGACGATGCGGCCATCGATCTGGCAAAGGTCGTTGTAGTGGGCGGATCGCGCCTCATCCGACCAGTCGCCCGCGCACCCGAGCGTGAACGGGACCCGGTGCCAGGCGACCGAAACGCCATTCTCGAACTCGGCGCCATATTGCGGATGGATCTGGGCCCCGAACTCGACCGCGCGTCTAAGCCTCTCCGGCGGCGACATTGCGGTGAATTCGTAGGAGTTCGGTCCGTCAAAGGTGTATCCGCCGAGCAGCACGCCCTTGCCGCCGGCATTGAAATTCGTGCTCGGGTAGGAAATCTGGCGGATCGGGAGATCGGTATAGCTGATGCCGCCGAAGATGTGCTCGTCCTCCTCCCAGAACCGGCGCGAGAATTGCAGCCCGAATTTGACCGCCGACGCGTAGGGAACGGCGTCGATCGCCGCCTTCATCGGCGCGGACACATCGATCGGGAGTTGGCTCAGGATGGTGAGCGGCAGCGCGCATACGCACCAATCGGCTTTGGCCTCCCGAACCGCTCCGCTCGCAGCGAGGTCCTCGAATGCGACCGTCACGCCGGTTTCGTTCTGACGGATCGAAACGACTTTCGCGCCATATCGAATGCGATCGGGGATCTGCCGCGCGAACGCCTCGCCGATCCTGCCCATGCCGCCGACGGGCTGGAACATGGTGGTCTGAAAGTCGTAGGAGAGGAAATTCTGCAGGCCCCGCCAAAGGCGCGACGTCAGAATGTCATGCAGCCCGATCGGCGCGCCGTCGATCGGCTCGGCGCCGAGGCCGCCGCCAGGGTCCTTGGCGTGGCCGCGGTGGTAGGCCGAATCTTCGCCCGCTTTGTAGCGGAAGTCCTTGTCGAGTGCGCCGATGGACCTCAGCGCCTCGAGCAGAATCTCGCGATCTTCCGTCGACACCTCGTCGTCGAGCGCCCCTTTCCGGGTGGCCTTGGCCAGGAGCTCGGAGACGCCGCCGGAGAAATCGGCCTTGACGTCCCGAATGCGCTGCGGCTTGCCGTCGAACGCGGTCGAAGAGTGCAGGAACGCGTTGTGATTGAGCTGGATGAAAGGCTCGAGCGTGACCCCGAACCGGCGGCAGTAATCCAAGATCGCGTGATGATGATAGGGAATGCGCCAAGGTCCCGGATTGATGTAGAGGCCGGGATCGAACTCGCAGGTCTGGGTCGCGCCGCCGAGTTCGGTAAAGACGTCGCCGCCCCTGAGCGTCCAGTTGCGTCCGCCCGGACGGAGGTTGAACTCGAGGACGCTGACGCGATATCCCGCGCGCTCGAGTTCGATCGCCGCCGTCATTCCGGCGAGGCCCGCGCCCAAAATGACGACCGAAGCCCCTTTCGGATCGCCCTCGAGCTTGATCGGGCCCCGGTACGGCGATTCCGACGCGAACCCAAGCCGGGTCATGACCTGGTAGGCCGCCGAGGCGCCGGCGCTCGCGCCGACGAGCTCGAAGAGCCTGCGGCGGCTCAATGCGGATTTCGCCGTATCGCTCATCGTTCGGTCGCGTTGCATCAGGGCCATTGTCGCATCGTCGCTCGGGCAGTGCAAAAGGCGAAAGTTTGAAGGTTACGACCGCCGCTCGAACGCGGCGTAACTCCCATCCCACGGGTTGACGCTCCGCTAACCTCACGCCTCAAGGGCCGTGCGAAGCACGGCGTCTCGAAGGATGATTCAGGAGACGGCGCCGGTTGCGCGCTCTCGA
>JBAUXQ010000245.1:0-5120 GCA_049584355.1 Roseiarcus sp.
CCCAACCCGGGCGTCTGGCCGCCCGATGCGCCGCGCCCGTCCCCGCTCGCCGCCAGTCGCGGCGGGGAGAGCGCCATCTTCAGCCCGGGCCGCACTCCGAACCACACCACCATCGCCGCGACCGCCACGATCGCCCCGGCATTGGCGATCGATCCCGTCTGGCGGGCGAGGATTTCGATCAGCGAGGGACCCGGCGCCGGGTCGAGGTCGCGCGACGAATCGACGAAATCGACCACGGAGACTTTGACCGCGTCGCCCCGCTGCCGATCGAGCCCGGCGGCCGAGGCGACGAGCTGCTCGATCTCGTGGACCTGATTGGCGAGCGCCTCGGACGACGGCTTGTCGCCGAGAGAGGCGGTGAGCGCAGCGCGGTTGATCAGCACCGCGACGGAGAGATTTTGGACCGCGAACCCGGCGCTGATGGTCTGAATCGACTTGGACGAGACTTCGTAGTTCGTCAGCTCCTCGCGTTTTTGCGTCTGATCGTTCGACTGCTTTGATTCGCCGCCGCTGCTCTTTGGCTTCGGAAGGTTGGCCTCGACGCCCGCGGCCTGCTCCCCGGCGGCGTTCTGCGAACTCTGCTGTTCCTTGGTCACGCGCACCGAGCGTTCGACACGACTGTCGGGATTGTAAATCGTCTCGTTCGTTTGTGTCTTGTCGGCGTTCAGCCGGGCGGCGACCGAGATCTGAAAGTTGCGCGAGCTGAGATAGGGCGTCAGGGTGCGGGTGACGTTGTCGCGGATTTCTTGCGATACTTCCTTTTCGAGCGCGAGCAGGTTGTCCGGCGACTTCTCGATCGACTCGGCGCCGGAGGCCAAGAGGCGGCCGTCGACGTTGAGAACGGTGACGTCGTCGAGCTTCATCCCGGGAACCGCGGCGGCGACCAGGTGGCGGATCGCCTGCCCGGTGGCGCGATCGTCGCCGCCGTCGGTCCGGATGACCACGGAGGACGTGGAGGGCTGACGCTCCCGGCGGAACGAGCCTTCGTCGGCGAGCACGATATGCACCCGCGCCGCCTTGACCGTGCGCATCATCTGGATCGTGCGCGCGAGCTCGCCTTCGAGCGCCCGCAAGCGGGTGACGTCCTGCATGAACGACGTCAGGCCGAGCGAGCCGAGCTTGTCGAACAGTTCGTTGCCGACGGCGCCGCTGCGCGGCAGGCCCTTTTCCGCCAGGATCATCCGCGCCGCCGCCGTCTGCCCGGCCGGCGTCAAGACGACCGTGCTCTCGGCGTTGACGTCGAACGGCACGCCCGCTTCGCGCAACGCGGCGCCGATGGCGGCGATATCGTCGCGATCGAGCCCCGAGTAGAGGGTCTCCATGGTCGGGCGGCTCAGGTAATAGCCGGCCAGTCCCGTCACCGCGAAGGCGGCTGCGCCGATGACGGCGAGCGCGGTCAGACGCCGGACGCCGAGCCCTTGCAGGTTCGCCCAAAGCCGTTCGATTTGCGCCAGCAGGTTCGTCGCCACATTCGAGCCTGAGTGATGAATCCCCACCAGCCATCGTCGGCAGCGGAGCTTGCGCCGGCATGGTGGGAGGGACCGGCGCGCGTGGCCGCGAGGGGCGGGCGAATCGAATTTTGCCTCGATTAACCGGCCATTAGCGGTTGCGCCCTTAGTGTCGCCTCGGCCAGGGCGAACACGCGTGACGAACGCGCGGCGCCCCGGCTCAACACGACGGTTAGGCTCTCGATCATGAGCCTAAGGGCATGCGGCCAGTCCGTCGTCTCGGTGCGATTCCGAAATGTCGTCCAATCCCCGCGACCATTTCCGACAGGAGCACCGTCATGGATTCAATTCTGAACAATTCCGCCGCATTGAGCGCGCTGCAGGCCTTGCAGATGACGCAACAGTCCCTCAACACCGTCCAGAATGAGGTCTCGACCGGCCTCAAGGTCGCCACGGCCGCTGACAATTCGTCCTATTGGTCCATCGCCGCCCAGCTCAACGCGGACAGCGGCGTCGTATCGGCCTCCAACGACGCCCTGTCGCAGGGTCAGTCGCTCCTGGCGACCGCCAGCTCGGCAATCAATTCGGTGATCACGACCATCAATTCGATCCAGACTGCGCTGACGCAGGCGACCGAGCCGGGCGCGCAGATCGGTAGCATCAACACCTCGCTTACGTCGCTCGGCCAGCAGCTCACGGATGCGGTCAATGCCGCCTCCTTCAACGGTTTGAACGTTCTGAACGGCAGCGTCGCTTCGCTCAACTTCGTCGCCGGTTTCAACGCCAGCGCAACCGGCGGGACGATCAACACCATCGCCTTCACCACCCAAGCGCTGTATGGTTTGACGACCGGAGGCACGGCGACCTCGACGACCAGCCAGTCTGCAGTTACGGATGCGGCGACGATTGCTCAGCTGCAGACCCAGTGGGGAGCTGACACTGCCGACACGACCGCCGTCACCGCAGGAACCGTTACCGCGACGTATGGCAAGGACGCAATTTACGAAAACACGGCTACGCAGCAGCTCACGGTCCAGTCGAAAGCCCTCGACGGCACTGCAACCACGACTGTCTACACTGCCCTCGACGCCAACGGCAATTCGATTGCCCAGGGCGGAACCCCGACCTTCGCCGCCGCCGCATCCTACGCGGTGACAACGACGGTCACGACGCCGGCGTCGCAGAATCTGCTTGTGCAGAACGGGACTGATCTGACCAATCTCAACGTGACCAGCGCCTCATCGGCGCAGACCGCGCTGAACGATGTCAATCAAGCGCTTTCGGCCGTGACCAACTATGCCGCGCTGATCGGCGCGACCCAGGATCGGATGACCACGGCGAACACGTTCAACACCGCTTTGATGACGAACTACGCCAATGGCGTTTCGGGCATGGTCGACGCCGACATGAACACCGCGTCGACCCAATTGCAGGCGCTCCAGACCCAGGAGCAGCTCGGCATCCAGTCGCTGTCGATCGCCAATCAGAACGCCGCGCTCATCCTGAAACTGTTCCAGTAACCTTGGCGCGGCTGGCGAGGACCAAACGATCTCGCCGGCCGCCGCTGGGACCTCGAGCGCGATCACGAATTCCCCGCGCGCCGCTTGCCCACCCCCGGCAAGTCCCAGCCCCATAGGCGCGCGGGGAGCCAAGTCAGGCGGAAAGCGATTGAGCCCCGGGCGGCTTAAACTGGCCGTCCGTTCGCGCGAATGACGGTTAGGGTTTGACGAGGGCGCCGCTCGTTTGCTTGAGACCAGGCAGAGCGCGCCCCGCCTGCGAACGAAACGGCGGCTCGCTGCTCTACTTCTCGATGCAGTAGCCGAGGAACCGCTTGGAGTCGATCGGATCGAATCCCAACCGGTGCTTGAGCTTCTTGCGCAATTTGCTGATGTGGCTCTCAATGACGTTCTCGTCGACGTTCTCGTCGAAGAGCCCATAGACGGCATTGAAGATCTGCGTCTTGCTGACCCGCCGGCCGCGACAGCGCAGCAGAAATTCAAGGATTCGGCGCTCCCGGCGAGGCAAAGGAAAGGGCTTTCCGTTCGCCTCGGGCTCGCGGCCATCAAAATAGACGCGCAGTTCGCCGACCGTGACGTGGCCGTTCTCGCCGAACACGCGACGGTTGATCGCCCCGACCCGGGCGACGATTTCGCGGACATGGACCGGTTTGCGCAACACGTCGTCCGCGCCGGCGGCGAACAGACACAATGTATCGTCGAGCGAATGACGTTCATTGAGACAAAGAACCGGCGCGTTCGAGCGCTCGCGAATCAATCTTGAGAGCGTTTCACGCTCGTTGCAGTCGCCGATGAGAAAAGCCTCGACCGCGCCCATGTCCGTGTCACTGATCTTGCCGATCCATTCACGAAATTCGCCGGCGTCGATCCCGGCTGACGAGACGCCTTCACGATCAAAACCAATGGCGTAGCCTCCCGCCACGATGTCCCGATCGTCAATGATGATATACATACTCCTGCTCCACTTAACCGAATTGACATTGGAACGCCTTCTTTCACGCCAACGCTCGAATTCGACCCGAACAGGATAAGATACGCTGCACTTCGGGAACGATTGTTATCGTTTATTTAAGTTCTTAATTATGTTCTTAACCAAGATGGCCGATTTGTTAACTTTCTTCGGAAGCAAATTTGCGCTTGTTCTTGACAAAGCTTTATTGAGATCGAAAAGTACCCCTGGTTTGGTTAACACATGATGTATGCCCCTTATGGTTTCATGTATTAATGAAATGGTTAACGCAGTCCTAACCCGGCGCGGTTCTGGGCAAGCGCCGGACGGGCGCGCCGAGCTGCTCGGGGTCAAACGGCGGGATTGGCGCGGCCGGCCGCAATCGGCGCTCAGACTTGGGCGCAAACTCGCGCTACGCGGCGAGGTCGCCTATTGGGCCGTCTCGCCGGAAAAGAACGCGCTTGAAAGCAGGCGCCGGGATCAGCGCGGCGGCCTGCGTAAGCCGGCGCGCCTGCGCTCGGCCAAACTTCTCGACGGATCTTATCGCTTCGTCTGCGAGGGGCGGATATGCGATCGGTCTCGGGACGGATTGCGCCTCGCTTTGACGCGAGACATCGGGCTTCCGCCCCGTCTCGCGGTGCATATCGACGAGACCGGCGAAGTGCGCGATGCGAGAATCGTCTGGCGGCGCGGAGCGACGATCGGGGTCCGACTGCAGGAGGTCGCCCCCGCGGACGCGCTCAAGGCCAGCGACCGGCACGCGCTGAGGCGCCGCTACTACGCCATCCCCGGCTGAATCCGGTCAGGCGTAGCTCTTCTCTTCGATGAGAGCCGAATTGGCGAGGGTGTTGATCGCGCGCTTCAGCGCGGCCCGGACATCGTTTTCGCCGTACACCGATCGCGCGAGGGCGACGAAGCGCGGCCCGAAGTCTCCTTCGCGCTCGCACGTCCGAATCGCATCCTCGATATCCCACAGACGCGCGTTCACGGCGGCGAGCTGATCGGCGAGCCGATCGATCGACGACCCGGTGGGGCCGCCCTCGCGCGCCAGACCCTCGAGCAGCGCCAGTTCTCGGCGAACATTGGCGAGTTTCTCTTCCTCGCGGATGCGTTCGGCCTTGATTCGCAGGATGGTGATCTTGTCGGTCAATTCGCCGAGCGAGCATGGGCACGAAATCACCGCCGGCGTGGCGCGGCGCGCGGCGA
>JBAUXQ010000246.1:0-1788 GCA_049584355.1 Roseiarcus sp.
GATCGTTCGAACAGGCATGAAACTCCACGATGCGGCCCGCTGCGCGGCCGATCGCCGCCGGGAGGTCTTTTTCCTCGATGTTCATATGGAACGTGTCGAGGAGCAGCCCGACGTTGGGCGCCGCGATGTCGTCAACGAGCCTCAGGCCCTGATCGACGGTGTTGATGAGGTCGGTCTCGAAGCGGTTCAAAGGCTCGATCGCCAGCTTGATCCCTCGCTCGTTGGCATATGCGGCGGCGAGCCGTAACGACCCGGCCGCACGATCCCACTGCGCCTGGCGCGCCGGCTTGTCGAGGAGCTGCGTAACGCCGACCGCGGAATACATCGGTCCGCAGACGGACGGACTGCCGAGACCTTCCGCGAAATCGATGCAGCGCTTGAGATAATCGAGGCCCTGGCCCCTCACCGCGGCGTCTTCAGAGCTCACATTCCTGCTCGGCCCGAACGCGCCACAGATCGTGACGCCGATGCCCGTTTCGGCGGCTTTCGCCCGAGTGGCCGGGACGTCGATCGTCTCCGGATCCTCGATGCAGATTTCCAGGATGTCGAATCCCATCGCCTTGGCGCGATCCATGAGCTCGAGCGTTCGATTCGAGAACGGCGACACCCAGATGAACGTGCTCGCGCCGAATTGCATGGTTTCCCCCCAAATCGCTGGCTGGCCAGCTAAGGCGAAACTCCCCCTAAGCCGACCCGCGATCAAGCGAAAAGATCGTCGCTGGGCGAACCCTGCCCGGCGGGACCGGCCAGATCGGCCGGGCGCCTGCCGCCTGCCTCATCGATTGCGGCTGGACCGTGAACCTCGCGCCGGTTGACCAATCGCGTCCGTTTCGGCGAAGTCCCTCCAAAGCGGACCGATTCGGGAGATGACGACATGGTCGAGAGGCTGCGGATCGCATTGCTGTTCGGCGGCCGCTCCGCCGAGCATGATGTGTCCGTATTGTCCGCCGGCAACGTGTTCCGCGCGCTCGATCCGGCGCGCTACGAGGTGCTGCCGATTGGCGTCACCCGCTCCGGGACCTGGCTCCTGTGCTCCATTGAGGGCGGCAAGTTCCCGACCGCCGTTCCGCAAAGCGGACCGGGCGTTGCGCTCATTCCGGGCGGCGCGGGGCGGCTCGCGATCCTGCCGGAGACGGACGGCGCAGCGCCCGATCTCACCAGAACGGTCGATGTCGTTTTCCCGGTCCTGCACGGCCCCTTCGGCGAGGACGGAACGGTCCAGGGCTTGGCCGAGATCGCCGGTGTGGCTTACGTCGGCTCCGGCGTCATGGGCTCGGCCGCGGCAATGGACAAGGATGTCGCCAAGCGGCTGATGCGCGACGGCGGCCTGCCGATCGCGCGCTTCGTGAGCTTCAGCCGCGGCGACGCGCCGTCGTTTGACGCTGTCGTGTCGGAGCTCGGCCGTCCGGTGTTCGTCAAGCCGGCTCGGCTTGGCTCGTCGGTCGGCATCAGCAAGGCCGGGACGCGGGAGGAGTTCGCTGAAGCCGTCGCCGAGGCGTTCCGCCACGACCGCAAGATCCTGGTCGAAGAATTTGTCCCCGGCCGCGAGATCGAGTGCGGCGTCCTCGAGGGCGAGGACGGGTCGCTCATCGCGTCCCCGCCCGGCGAGATCGTGCCGAGCAACCGCCACGGCTTCTACACCTACGAGGCCAAGTACCTCGACGAGGACGGGGCCGCGGTCAAGGTCCCGGCCGACCTGCCGCGCGGCCTCAGCGACAAGGTGCGGAAGCTGTCGATCGAAGCCTTCCGCGCGCTCGGCTGCGAGGGCCTGGCGCGCATCGATTTCTT